>JAJXYM010000343.1 GCA_021780585.1 Deltaproteobacteria bacterium | reverse complement strand
CTTCGCTCAGGGTGACAGGCTTGGTTCGCTGAAACCGAGCCCGTCGGAACGCCACCGGGGCTCGCCTCTTCCCGCGCCTCTCCTTGTCCGAGGAGAGGCCGACGCGCGTCCGCGCGCGGCGGGTGAGGTTCCTCATCCCTCCAACCCGGCGGAAGAACAAGTCAGCAAGGGACCTCTCCCCGACCCTCTCCTTGGACGTGGAGGCGGCGATCGTTTTGGATCCTCGGGTCAAGTCCGAGGGTGACTGAACAAGAGCGCTCGATTAAAAAGCGTGCGCCCCTTTTCTTCTCTGTCATGCCCGGACTTGATCCGGGCATCCACCGGCATGGATTCGCGGGTCAAGCCCGCGAATGACTCCCACTCGTCACGGCCGGCCTTGACCGCGCCATCCATGCGAATCAGTCGCCGAGAATCGCCCGGAAATTCGCCATCACGTCGGTGCCCTGTACCTTGAAGATGTTCGCCATCACGTCGATCTCGACCTGCGGGATGCCATCGATCGTGAGCAGGTAGTAGTAGACCGACAGCGACGACTCGCTATCCTGCGGCTCGTGCGGCTTGATCCCGAGTTTCGGCGCTTCCTTCCACATCCCGGTCAGCATCGCGATTACCGGCACTTCGGCCGCCATCGCGCCGCCGGCGTATTGCCGCTCGTAGGCGCGAACCATGATTTGCGGCCACTGGAGCGAATTCATCACCGCGCCGAGGAAGCTCGGATCGAGCCAGGTGAAATTGATCTTCGCCTCGAGCCTGTCAACTCCGCCCCAGAACTCCGGCGATCCAACCATGCCGAGGCCCTGAAGGAGAGGGGGTTACACAGACAAGCAGGCGGTCAGATACGGCACGCTTAGCCGACCGGCGCGCGGCAGTGGTCCGCGATCACCCGGGCGACGCACGCGGTCAGCCGCTTGCCGGTCGGAATATGCAGAAACTCATTCGGACCGTGGGCGTTCGAATGCGGTCCGAGCACGCCGGTGATCAGGAATTGCGCCCGCGGAAAGCGCTCACCGAGCATCGCCATGAACGGAATCGTGCCGCCCTCGCCCATATAGGCCGCCGGACGGCCGAAAAAGGTCCGCGACGCCTCGTCGAGCGAGCGCTCCAGCCACGGCGCGATCGCGGGCGCGTTCCATCCGCGCGCCGCCCAGTTGCCCTTGAACGTCACGCGCGCGCCATGCGGCGGATCGCCCTCGAGCGTCGCCTTGAGCTTCGCGCTGGCCGCCTTCGCGTCGATTTCCGGCGGCAGCCGCAACGATAATTTCAACGCCGTGCGCGGACGCAGCACGTTGCCGGCGTTGCCGGCCTCGGGCAAGCCGTCGGCGCCGACGATTTCCAGGGCGGGCCGCCAGGTGCGATTCAAAATCAGTTCGGTCACGTCGCGCGTGATCGGACCCGCCCCTTCGACGAACGGAAACCGCTCGTACATCGCGGGCCCCAGCGCCGCCGCGGCGGCGCGCGCCTGCGCCAGCCGCGCCGCGGAAATCTGCGCATGAAACTCCGGCAGCAGGATCGCGCCGGTGCGCTCGTCCTCGATTCGGCTGAGCAACTGCCGAGCGATTTTGAAGCTCGACGGAACCACGCCACCGGCGTCGCCGGAATGCACCCCCTCGGTCAGCACCTCGACCGTCAGCGTGCCGCCGGCGAGACCGCGCAGCGAGGTCGTGCACCACAATTGATCGTAATTGCCGCATCCCGAATCGAGCGCGATCACCAGTCCGGGGTTGCCGATTCGCGCCGCCAGATGGTCGATATAGGCGGGCAGATCGAAACTGCCGCTCTCCTCGCACGCCTCGATCACCAGGACGCATCGCGCGTGCGGGACGTTTTGCGCGGCCAGCGCGCCGATCGCGCCCAACGCGGCGAACATCGCGTAGCCGTCGTCGGCGGCGCCGCGGCCGTACAGCCGATCGCCCTCGATCACCGGCGTCCACGGGTCCAGCCCGGCGCGCCATCCCGCCATCTCGGGCTGCTTGTCCAGATGGCCGTAGAGCAGAATCGGATCGCCGGTTGCGCCGGGAATATCGATCAAGATCAGCGGCGTGCGTTTTTCGAGCCGCACGACCTCGACCGTAATTCCGGGAATCGGCTGGCGGCGCGCCCACGCCTCGAAGCGCGCGGCCGCGCGATCGATCAGGCCGTGCTCGCGCCATTCGGGATCGAACGCGGCCGACTTGTTCGGGATGCGGATATATTCGATCAGCTCCGGAACGATGCTCTCGTCCCAGAGCCGATCGACGTACGCGGAAATCGCCTGAGGTTCCATCAGCGACGAGCTTACCCTCGCGCGCGTCCGCGCGGGAGAGGCGCGCCGGCATTGCCGGCGGCGGCGCGCCGGTCGCTCAGTTGGGAACCCACGCGATCGCGCGAATTTCGCCGAACTCCCGCCGGATCTTCGTCCACGACGCGCCCGCGTCCGTGCTCAGATAGACGTAACCGTGCAGGCTGTTGGCGACGACGATATTCGGATCGGCCGGATTCGTCGCCAGCCAGTAGACGACGGAATTCGGCTCGACCGGCAGCGGCGCCGCCGCCCAGGTCTTGCCGCCATCGACGGTGCGCTGGATCGCGCCGCGCTTGCCCGGAATGAAATCGCCGTTGCCGACGAACATCACGTTGGCGTCATCGGGCTTGAGCGCGACTCCGCGGCAATAGGAAATCGTGTCGCGTTCGGCGAAGCGGGGGAACGGATGGAGCGACCACGATTGACCCTCGTCGACGCTGGTCCAGACGCCGTCGGGCGTCGTCGCCAGCAACTTCGGATGGGCGCCCGGCGTAATCGCGAGTCCGTGAATATCGCCGTTGAGCGGCTTGTCGCCGAGCGGCGGCAGATGCTCCCAGCTCTGGCCGCCGTCGCGGCTGCGGAAGACGCCGTCGATTTCGACGCCCACATAGATCGTCCGCGCGTCGCGCGGATCGAACAGGATATTGGTGACTTTGGGCGCGCCGGCGAGGCATTCCTTGACGATCGGCAAATCCAGTTGCCGCCAGCTTTCGCCCCGATTCGCCGTGTAAAAGACCGCCGGCGGCTTGGTTCCGGCGAGCATCACGTTGGGGTCTTGCGGATGCCACGCGGCCGACCAGATCTGCATCCCGTCCATCGGCGACGGCACGAGGTCCCAGCTCGCGCCGTTGTCCTCGCTGCGATAGAGGCCGGCTTCGGAACCGGCCAGCAGGTGATGCGGATTATGGGGCGAGACGGCGAGCGCGCGGATCTGGATTTCGCCCGGCTCGGCATGAAACGGCAGCTTCATCTTGCTGCGCCGCCAATGCTCTCCGCCGTCCGGACTGAACCATACGCCGGCGCCTACAGTGCCCACGCAAATCGTGAATTGATTGGTCATCGCTCCGTATCCTTATCGGCGCCGCGCCGCGTATGAGTTACTATCGTATCCCGCGATTGACATAATAATGAGGCAATTAAGGGCGGAGATTCTTCGCTCCGGCGGCCTTCGCCCGGAATGACGATGATTCGACTGGTCATTATCGATCCGGGCGATCTCCATTACTTATTCCGATCGCCGTTCCGTCATTCCGCGTGGTCCTTCCCGTCATTCCGGGCGGAGCGAAGAATCCCTCCCGGTCCAAAATCGCGCGCCAACCCGGCATCTGGACGCGATACTAATACGCGCCCGAGCGCAGCACCCGGCCTGGCATCGCGCCGCTCGCCTTGCCATGCTCGTAGAGCACTTCGCCGTTGACGACGGTGTACTCGACGCCGCGCGCCGGCATCACCAGCCGCCGTCCGCCGCCCGGCAAATCGCTGCGCATCTCGCCGCGCCGTCCCGAGCCGACGGTATTGTAGTCGAAGATCACGACGTCGGCGGCCATCCCGGGCTTGAGCCGGCCGCGATCCTTGATTCCGAAGTAATCGGCCGGTTCGGAGGTCATGCGCTGAATGGCCCGCTCCAGCGTCATCGCGGAGCGTTCGCGCACCCATGTGCCGAGCAGATAGGTGGCGTAGCCGGCGTCGCACAGCATATCGACGTGGGCGCCGCCATCCGACAATCCGACCATCGTGCGCGGATCGCCGATCAGCTCCGGGATGCGATCCTCGTTGGCGTTGAACAGCGCCATCGAGAACTGGATGCGCAGGTCGTCTTCGAGCGCCAGATCAAGAAACGCGTCAAGGCCGTCGCATTTACGCGCACGCGCGATTTCGGCGACCGTGCGGCCCTCGAGCGGCTTCATCGCGGGCGCGAAGACCTCTTTGACTTCGAGCCGCTCCCAGTTGCCGTTGAAGATATCGGGCCGCTTGAGCGCGTCGCGGAAGGCGTTGCGGAAATTCGCGTCGCGATAGATTTCCGCCTGCCGCTCCCTGGGCTGATTGAAGACCGGATTCCAGCAGGCGAGATTGGCGAAGATGAACGGATTGCGCAGATCGATCTGCACGATCAACGGACGGCAAGTGACCTGCGGCACTCCGCCGCGGCGAATCAGCGCGTCGGCCTTGACCAGGCTTTGCTGGCAGGCCTCGGGCAGGTCGTCGCGATTCAGCAGGGCGAGCCAGGTGACGGGCCGGCCGCTTTCGGTCAGCAGCAGATCAAGGAATTCGCACTCCTCGTCGCTGATCACCGAGACCGACTTGGTCAGCGCGACTTCCATCGCGCCGCGGCCGAGTTCGCGCAGCACGCGCGCGTAGGCAATATACTCGTCGCGGCTGGCGTTGCGGCAAGCCAGGGGACGGCCCTTGTAGCCGATATGCTGCGGCGCGGTCGTGGTGGTGAAGCCGAAGGCTCCGGCCGCGACGGCGTCCTTGAGCAGGCTCGCGATTTTTTTGGTTTCGTCGCCGGTCGCCGCGCGCTCCATCGATTCTTCGCCCATCACGTAATGGCGAAACGGCGTCAGCGGGGCGAGAAAGCCGAGATTGATTCCCGAGCCGCGGCGCGCGGCCGCGTCGAGATATTCGGGAAAGCTCTCCCATTCCCATTTGATGCCGCGGCTCAGCACGTCGAACGGAATCGCCTCGACATTGACGAGATCCCACGCGGCGACCTCGCGCACCTCGGGCCGGCACGGGGCGATTCCCACGCCGCAATTGCCCATCATCACGGTGGTCACGCCGTGCCACGAAGATGAGGTGAGATAAGGATCCCAGCAGATCTGGGCGTCGTAATGAGTATGCGGATCGACGAAGCCGGGCGCGACGATCAGGTCGGAGGCGTCGATCACGCGCTTGGCGCCCTCGCGAATTTGGCCGATTTCGGCGATTTTACCGTTGGCGATCGCGAGGTCCGCGCGCCGGCCGGGCGCGCCGTCGCCATCGATCACCATACCGTTGCGGACGAGCAGGTCGTAAGCCATATGTGGTCGCCTCCCCGGCGGGGTTGGCGCGCAAGAAAATCTTGCCGCGTCTGCGCGCCACGCTAATGGACTCGGGGCGCGAGCGTCAAGGCAAACCGGACGCGCCCGTGACCGCGCGTCGCGCGCCCGCGGCCAGGATCAAATCCGATTCGAATTCGTGAAACGATTGGACGGGCCGGAGGCCGCCGAATACGAAAACCGAATCGCGATTCCGGCGCGCTGGGGACTCGTGCCGCGATGGTCGAAGGACAACTCTCGCGCCGCGCAATGTATCAACGCCAAGGCCGAGACCATCGACACGAAGCCGTCATTTCGCGACGCCGACGACCGGATCAATCCGCGCGAGCCGCAACCGCCCGCGCTCAAGCGATTACTCGTTCCGGCGCCCGACGACCGGCTCGCAATCCGGCCCGCCTCGCCGCTGGTCAACAACGTTCGCAACGAAGGCCCCGAATTGCTCGAAGCCGTTTGAATCGACTCACAACCGGGCCGGATCGGCGTGCGAACCATCCGCCGGGCCGCCCCGTTCAATGCGGCAGCAGGCCGGGCGACGACTCCGCTTGAACCCGCCCCGCCGCGGCGGCCGAATCACCGAACCGGATGTACGCGGCCGCCGCGAGGATCAGCCCTACGAGGGCGAACATCATGACGCGCTGGCGCTTCGCCGCCGCTTCGCGCGCGCCAGTCGGATCCTGTCGATTTATCGCTTCGAGAATTGCTTTGCGATCCGCCATAGCCAGATTCTCCGCTTTCGCGTTGACATGTCAGCGCGGGTCTCCTTACGACATAAGTAAACACCCTTTGCGGATAAATGGCTAGAATTTGTTTAGAACTTGATTAGGCTTATTTTAGCTTTATAACTAATTTTTTTAAGCATCTTCATCAAAATTGCAAACCTGCAACAAAACGAGCCGTTCTATGACAGATCGACTCGTTTACCAGCGTCATCGACCGGCGCTTCGGTGGAATTAACGGCCGGCCGCCGCCGCTTCGATCGGAACCACGTCGAAGCCGCGAATTTCGTCCGGCTCGCCGCGACAGACCACGTAGCCGACCGTCTCGATCGCGCAGAAAGCGCTATGCGGACTGCCCTCGACGTTCAGTCCGTACGCGCCCGGCGCGGCGATCAACTCGCCCGCCTTGTTGCAGTAGCCGCCCTCAAGCAGGAAGACATGCTCGTCGGAGCGCGCGACCGCGATTATCCGCACCAGCCTCCCGGGCGGCGGCACAAGCCGCAAAAGATAGGCGTAGCCGCCGCCATTCCCGCGCCGATCGCTTAATACCTTGATAAAAGCGAAGGGGTTGCCGTCATGGCGCACCGGTTGACCGTCGGGGCCGACGACGGCCTGCCATTCGATTTGGTCGGTGGGAATTTTCGCCGCTTTCATCCGCGTCACCTCGATTTGAATTGCCCGGCCGGCCCGGGGGGCCAACCGATGGCGCGGATTGAAACACGAGATCATTTCGGCGCGCGTCGAAATGATTCGTAGGTCGCGCGCGACGCCCCGTGCTAATGGGGGAGTTGGAGCCTGCGATGCGTATCCGGAACGCGACCGATCCCGACCTGGCCGCCGTCGCCGCACTGATCGGCGATCCGTCGCGCGCCGCGATTATGGTCGCGCTGATGGACGGGCGGGCCCTGCCGGCGGGCGAACTCGCCCGTCGCGCCGGAATTTCACCGCAAACCGCGAGCGCCCATCTGGACCGCCTGTTCCGCGGCAATCTGCTGGCGGTTGAGGTTCAAGGCCGCCATCACTACTTCCGCCTGCATGACGAGCGGGTGGCGCGGCTCGTCGAGGCGATGGCCGCGCTGGCGCCGTCGCCGCTCACGCGTACTCCCGCGCAACGAGACGCGGCGCGAACGCTCAGATTCGCCCGCACCTGCTATGGCCATCTGGCGGGCGCGATGGGCGTCGCGCTTACCGGCGCATTCCGCGCCCGTGGCTATCTGGACGAGGACGACGGCAATTTTATCGTCACCGCGGCGGGCGGCGGATGGTTCAACGATTTCGGCATCGACCTTGATCGCCTGCGACAGGAGCGCCGTCCGCTGACCCGGCGATGCCTCGACTGGAGCGAACGACGGCATCATCTGGCGGGCGCGCTGGGCGCGGCGGTCGCCATGCGATGCTTCGACCTGCGCTGGATCGCGCGGGTGCGCGAGAGCCGCGCCGTGCGTCTGACCGATCGCGGCCGGGACGCGCTGCGGCGCGAGCTCGACCTGGCTTTCTGAGCGGCGCCGTCAGGGCGTCGCGTCGGCGCTGTTGGCGCTCACCGGCGGGTAGCTCGGAAGGCCCGGCTGGATCGGATACGGCATCGCGCTCCAGAAGCTCGCCGGCTGGCTCTCGACGTATTGGCGCAGCGACACGATCGCCTCTTTCATGCCGTTGCGGAAGATCTCGGGATAGCCGAAATCATCGCTGAAGTGCTTATAGTAGGTTTCGGTTATCTGATATTGCCCGTTAACCGTGTAGCTCCAGAGCACGCGATCGTTCGCCTGTTCGACCAATTGCAAATCCAGCGTCAGGGTATCGTCCACGCTGCCGATCGGCAGGCCCGTGGCGTACAACAAACCCTGATAGGGCCCGACCAGGTAGGCGTAGCGCGAGCCGCGCCAGGTCGTGTCGTGAATCACTCCGCGCAGCATCAGTTGCGCGGCCGGTTCGACCGTGCGGTCGGTCACGTAAACGTCGTGAAACAGCTCCGTGTTGCGCATCTCCGAAGCCGCAGCGTTGGCCAGATCCGACGCCGGGCGG
>JAJXYM010000323.1 GCA_021780585.1 Deltaproteobacteria bacterium | reverse complement strand
GTGCATAAGCTGCCCTCAACGCCGCGCGATCCGGCCGAGGCGGTAATCGCCGGACTGGCGGAATTGCTCGCCGGCGCGCCGGCGGAAATCGTCACCTACAGCTCGACGGTCGCGACCAACGCGCTGCTGGAGGGCAAGGGCGCGCGCGTCGCGCTCTTCACCGACGCCGGGTTCGAGGACCTGATCGAAATCGGCCGCCAGAACCGCGCCGATCTATACGCGCTCGCGCCGAGCCGGCCGCATCCGCTGGTCGGGCGCGCGATGCGTTTCGGGGTGGCGGGCCGGACGCTTTACGACGGCGCGATCCTGAAGCCGCTCGGAAATGCCGACCTGGCGCGAATCCGTCGTCTGGCCGAACGCTCGCGCGCCGAGGCGTTCGCCGTCTGCCTCCTGCATGCCTACGCCAATCCCGCCAGCGAGGAGCTAATCGCCGCGACGCTCGAACCCCTTGGCCGGCCGCTCTCCGTCTCGCATCGGCTACTCGCCGAATATCGCGAGTACGAGCGGCTTTCGACCGCCGTCGTCAATGCTTACGTCGCGCCGAAGATGGTCGCGCATCTGGCGCGGCTCGAAAGCGGACTTGGAGCGCGGCGGCTGCGCGTGATGCAATCGGACGGCAATGCGATCGGCCCGCGTCTGGCGCGCGCGGAGCCGGTACGCACGATCCTGTCCGGACCGGCGGCGGGCGTGGTCGGCGCGGCCGCGCTCGCGCGCGCGATCGGCCTCGACAAATTTATTACCTTCGACATGGGCGGAACGTCCACCGACGTTGCGCTGGTTGACGGCGGCGCGCGGCTCCGCACCCTCAGCCATCCCAACGGCTACGCGGTGCGCGCGCCGGTCATCGATATCCATACCGTTGGCGCGGGCGGCGGTTCGATCGCGGCGCTCGACGCCGGCGGCGCGCTGCGGGTCGGTCCGGAAAGCGCTGGCGCCGATCCGGGTCCGGCCTGCTACGGCCGCGGCGAGTTGCCGACCGTCACCGACGCCGATCTGGTCGCGGGACGGCTGCTCGCGGAAAATTTTCTCGGCGGCCGGATGCGTCTGGCGCCGGCGCGGGCCGAGCGCGCCCTCGGGCGGCTCGCGCGTGCGCTGAAGACCGATCTGGCCGCGGCCGCGCGCGGCGTGATTCGCGTGGTCAACGCCAACATGGATCGCGCGATTCGCGTGGTCAGCGTCGAACGCGGCTTCGACCCGCGCGACTTCGCTCTGATGGCGTTTGGCGGGGCTGGTCCGATGCATGCGTGCGAACTCGCGCGCGAACTCGGCATCCGCCGTATCGTCCTGCCGCGTAATCCCGGATTGCTCTGCGCGTGGGGCGCGCTCGGAGCGCCGCTCGGCCGCGAATATTCCCTGACCGTGCGCGACGCGATGCCCGATCTCGCGCGGCTGCAAAAGCGGGCGCGTCCAATGATCGCGCGGGCGCGCGCCGATCTGGTCGCCGAAGGGGCGCGGCCCGCCGAAATTCATAACGATTTGCGCGCCGACGTGCGCTATCGGGGCCAATCCTACGAAATCGAGGTCGCGCTCGTTCCGCGCTTCGACGAAAATTTTCACGCCGCGCATCGCCGCGCCTTCGGCTACGCCGCGCCGGAGGCGCCGATCGAGGTGGTAAATCTCAGGCTGCGCGCGTGGACCGCGGGTCCGACGCGCAATCCCGAACGAATCGCCAGGAGCTCCCTCCACGCCGCGCCGACGGGTAACGCGCGCGTGATCGCCGACGGCGCCGCGCTTATCGCGCCGGTCTATCAGCGTGATTCGATCGGCGCGAGGACGCGGTTCGCCGGTCCCGCGATCGTCGCGGAGCTGAGCGCCACGACCTATGTCGCGCCGGACTTTACCCTGCGCAGTGACGACTTCGGCAATCTGCATCTGGAGGCGCGATGAAGCGCGTCAAATCGCCGCCGCCCGCGCTCGATCCGGTGACGCTCGCGGTGATGAACAGCCGGCTCGCCGCGATCGCCGAGGAGATGGGCGTGGTGCTCGGGCAGACCGCTTATTCGCCCAATATCAAGGAGCGGCGCGATTTTTCCTGCGCCCTGTTCGACGGCGCGGGCGAATTGGTCGCGCAGGCAGCCCATATCCCCGTCCATCTGGGTTCGACGCCGCTGTCGGTGCGCGCCGCGATTGCGCGGCTCGAACTCGGCCCCGGCGACGTCGCCATCCTCAACGATCCCTTCGCCGGCGGCACCCATCTGCCCGACGTCACCCTGGTCGCGCCGATCCATCTCGACGGCGAGCGGCGTCCGTTCGCCTACGCCGCCAACCGCGCCCATCATGCGGATATCGGCGGGATGGCGCCGGGTTCGATGGCGCTGGCGACGGAAATTTACCAGGAGGGTTTCCGGCTGCCGCCGGTGAAAATCATGACGGGCGGCGCGCCGGCGCGCGACGTCTTCGAATTGTTTCTCGCCAATACACGCGTGCGCGAGGAGCGTGAAGGCGACCTGCGCGCGCAGATTGCGGCGCTCGCGGTGGGCGCGGCGCGGATGCGCGCGCTGGTCGCCGCCGCCGGCCGTGCCGCGGTTGGCGCCGCGATGGCGGCGCTCAAGGACTATGCCGACCGTCTGATGCGCGCGGCGTTGCGCAAAATTCCGGCGGGACTCTATCGCGCCGAGGACGCTATGGACGGCGACGGCTATGGCGCCGATTCGATTCCGCTGCGCGTGGCGATTCGGATCGGCGGCGGCCGCGCGCGCGTCGACTTCACCGGTTCGGCCCCGCAGGTGCGCGGCTCGATCAACGCCAACTACGCGATCACGCTCTCCGCCACGTTCTATGTGATGAAGTGCATGGCGGCGGACGAAGTGCCGGCCAATGAGGGACTGATGCGGCCGATCGAGTTAATCGCGCCGCCCGGCACGATCGTCAACGCTTTGGCGCCCGCCGCGGTCGCCGGCGGCAACGTAGAGACCTCGCAGCGGATCGTCGACGTCCTGTTCCGCGCGCTCGCCCAAGCAGCGCCGGAGCGCGTTCCCGCCGCCAGCTCCGGCTCGATGTCGAACCTCACGATCGGCGGCTACGACCCCTTTCGCGCGCGCCACTTTTCCTACTACGAGACGATCGCGGGCGGCGCCGGCGCCGCCCGCGGCCATCCCGGGGCCTCGGGAATCCATACGCATATGACCAATACGCTCAACACGCCGATCGAGGCGCTGGAGGCGTACTATCCGATGCGCGTGACGGAATACCGGATTCGCCGCGGCTCCGGCGGACGCGGCGAATTCCCCGGCGGCGACGGCCTTGTGCGCGAAGTCGAATGTCTGGTCGAAGCGAACGTCAGTTTGCTGGCGGATCGGCGAAAGATCGCGCCGTGGGGGCTCGCGGGCGGCGGCGACGGTTCGTGCGGAGCCGATTTTATCGTCGGCCGCGCGGGCCGGCGCCAGCGGCTCGCCGGCAAGACCAACGTGCGCCTTGAACCCGGCGAGCGGATTCGCGTCGCGACGCCGGGCGGCGGCGGATGGGGACAGCGTCGGCACAATAGCTAATGGAGTTGCTATCGCGGGTTATTATGGCGGAAGACCAGTTCTGGATTGGCGTTCACGGCGTAATCGCCCATCGCGGGCGCATCCTGATCCTGCGGCGCGCGCGGGAAATGATCTACCGGCCGGGCCATTGGGATCTTCCGGGCGGCCATCTGGCGATCGGCGAAAGCTTCGAGCAATGTCTGACGCGCGAAATCGGCGAGGAGACCGGGCTGACGGCGCGAATCGAACGGATGATCGGCGTCAATCAGGCGCCGGAGGGGCCGTATGTGCAGTTGATTTATGCCTGCCGTCTCGACGCCGACCCGCCGCCGGTGGTCCGGCTGCGTCCGTCCGAGCATTGCGAAGCGCGCTGGCTCAGCGTCGCCGAAGTCCGGCGGCTTGACGAACCGATTCCGTATCTCGAGCGAATCGCGGCGCGCGGAATGCTCGATTGGACGGCCGATTCATAATCTATGTCCAGTCAAGCGCCTGACTCGCCCCAGGGATAGGGATTCGCCGCGGCGAAGAGTCCCTGTCCGAACGCTGGTCGAAGCGAAGAAGTTCAATCCTTGTGAGACGGAACGCCGCTCCGCTTCGGGCGCGCCGCTAGCCGCTAGCCGCGGCCGCGCCGGCGCATTGCCAGGCGCCCGCGCCAGTAGCCGAAAAAATTGGCGCATTCCAGTTCGTGAAAGACCGCGCTTTCGAGATCGCCGGCCGCCGCCGCCGTGGCCATCCGGATCGCGTTGCGGAACAGCTTGTCGAGATGGTTGTGCGTGCGGCCTCCCGCGATCGCGCTGCCGAAGCCGAAGGCGTAGGCCTTGCGTCGCAGATAGCCGCGCGTCATCCGCTCCGACCCGATCATATGATGGACGCGGGCCTTGGGCGCGAAACCGATCGCGCCGCCGTGCAGCTTGATGCGCTCGAATAATTCGGTGTCCTCGCCGGAGATCGGATTCGTTCCGACGACGCCGAGATCCTCGCGGAAATTGCCGAACAGCTCGAAGGTGCCGCGGCGAAAGGCGACGTTGGCGCTGAAATAGTTGTGCACCGAATCGCGCGCCGCTTCGGGCGCCTCGGCCAACGCCGCCTCGTCATGCACGGCCAGGCGGATATAGAGGCTGCGGCCGAGCCATTGCGGCGGCGTCATCTCCCATCGCGGCACGACCATCCCGCAGGCCACGTCGAGCGCGCGGCGATCCATCTCGGCGAGCAATTGCACCGCCCAGTCGGGTTCGGCGATCGCGTCGTCGTCGATGAACAGGATGAAGTCGCCGCGCGCCTCCGCGATCGCGCGATTGCGCGCATAGCTCGAACCGAGTTCCGGCTCGATAACGTAACGGACCGCCATCGGCGCCGTGCGCGCGAAGACTTCGACGGCGTCGCGCGTGTCGTCGGTCGAGGCGTTATCGACAATCAGACATTCGGGCGTGATGCCGTCGGGCAGGTCGAGCGCCGCGACGCTGGCCAGGGTGAGGCCGAGCAGGCGCGCCCGGTTATGCGTTGGCACCGCGATCGTGACGGAAGCGCTCATGGCTGGGGCGACCGGGAGGGAGACGCGGCGGGACTCGCCGCGCGATGGTCCGGCGGCGCCGCGGCGGCGCCGGAGGCGTTGACGGGAGCCGGCGCCGCTTTCAGATGCGGCAGCGGCGCCGGGGACTGGGTGAAAACGATTGCGCCGATGGTGACGTAGGGCGCGGCGTCACGCTGCACTGGCGCCGGCGCGGTCAGAATGAAACCGAAGGGGCGGCGCTCGCCCGGCTGCAGGGGAATCACGGGCCGGCTGAAATCGGTGAATTCGAGCGGCGTCACGATAATCGGATGGCGCTCGGTGAACGCCGCTTTGAGGTCCTTGCCGTGGCCCGAATACCAGGTGACGGCGATTTGCACGTTGTCGACCGCGCGCTTGCCGCGGTTGACGATCGCGCCGAAAACCGCCGGCACGCGCTCCTCCGACATCCGCATCGCGACGTCGCTCAGTCCGACGTGGCGCGCGGCATAGTCGCGGCTCTCCGGAATTTGCGCCCTGGCGGCCTGTATCTGGTCGAGTTCGGCCCCGTAGCGATAGGCGAGGCCGAGCGCGTCGGTGGCTTCAAGTCCGCGTAATTGCGCGATGATCGATTCGTACTGCGCGATCGCGGTCGGAAAATCGTACTCGCGAAAGGCCGCGGCGGCCTCGCGATGGAGGTCCACCAGATGATCACGCCGGGCGAAGGCGGCGACGACGCGCCAGTGATGATGCTCCTTGAGCAGATAGATAAGATCGTCGAACGTCACGCGCGGATAATCGCCCGACTTGAGCGACGGCTCGGCCAGTTCGGCTCCGGAGCGATTCGGGCCGGCCGCGGCGTCGAGCGTGCGCTCCCAGAGCGGCAGATCGGGCATCGTCACGCGCACCGCCACGCTCGCGATATTGCCGTTGCGCTGCTCGGAGCCGATAGTGAAGCGCGTCGCGCGCAGAATCGGCCTGAACCAAACCGGATCCGCGTCCGGTCCCATCGGGATTTCGGTCAAAAACTCGGCCAGCGTGCGGGTCTTGCGATCCTGCTCGGTCAGCATCGCATAGCAGGCCGCGTATTTGTATTGCCGCAGATTCGCGAGATAGCGCGTCGCGACGCCGTGCGGAGTGTTCCGCGCGCATCCCGAGACCGTGGCGACGAGCGCGATCGCGATCGCCGCGGCCGCCTTGCGCCAGCCGCGGATGTGGTCCGGTTTGCCGATGCGACAACGGTTGTCACCGTCATAAGTACAATCGTTCGAGCGCATCAGGAGGTTGCGCGAGGATGAAGCTGCTTGAGTTCGACGACGTTGCCTTCGGGATCGCGGATATAGATCGAGAGACCCATGCCGCGCGCGCCATAGCGCGTCGCCGGCTCGCCCATCACGTCAATCCCCTGATCGCGCAGGTAGGCGATCGCGCCGCCGAGGTCGGCGATTTCGACGCCCAGGCAGAAATGGTCGAGGTTGCGCGCGGATTCGGCGCGTGGTTCGTTCGCCGGCACCAGATCGACCATCCCGGCTCCCGCCCGCAACTGGATCAGGCCGATCGCCGCAAGGCGGCGCTCCTCGACCAGACCAATCACGCGCGTGTAAAAGTCGAGCATCGCGACCTGATCGCGGCATCGCAGCACCAGATGGTCGAGTTCGGCGACTTTGAAGGGAGCGTTCACGTCAGCGCGGTTTCCTCGGTCCCCGGATTAATCGCATACGCCTTGCCATGGATTCGCTCAGTGCTCGATCGGCAGGCCGGCGTCGTTCCAGTCGAGCATCCCGCCCTTCAGATTGCATACGCGGTCGAAGCCGAGCCCGGTGAGGATTGCGGCGGCGGTGGTGCTGCGCACGCCGACCCGGCATACGACGATGATGTCGCGGTCCTTGAAGCGTTCGAGTTCGCTGGCGCGGATGGGCAGTTCGCGCAGCGCGATTCGCGTCGCGCCACGAATATGCCCCAGTTCGCCGCGATATTCCTCTTCCTCGCGCACGTCGAGGACGAGCGCCGCGGATGGTCCGCTGAGCCGGGCGAGGACTTCGGCGGGTTCGAGCTGGCGCACCTGGTTGAGTTGCGCAAGGTTGGGAAAATTGATCGCGGAGGAGTCGATTTCGCTCTGGTTTGGCTGCAGCGCCTCCTGGATTCCATCGGGCAGCGGAAGGCCGAGATTATTCATCAGATCGATGTACTGGTCGCGCGTGCGTCCGCTCACCCGCGGGTTGGAATGCTTCTCTTCGCCGATCGTCGATTGCGTATGGCCGCGATAGTCGTGCCCGGGAAAAACCAGCGTGTTATCCGGTAGCGTATAGAGCTTGCGCGTGATCGAGTCGAAACTCGCGCCCGCGTCGCCGCCGGCGAAATCGCATCGCCCGGTGCCGTGGATCAGCAGCACGTCGCCGGTAAAGACGCGATCGCCCGCGTAAAGACTGATCGAATCCGGCGTATGGCCGGGCGTGTAGAGCACCCGCAGCGTGATATCGCCGACCGTCAGCAGGTCGCCGTCATCGACGTGCCGGGCCACATGCGGAGCTGGCGCCCGCCGATGCATGATCACGGGCGCGCCGGTCAGTTCGCCCAGTTCGATCGCGCCGCTGCGATGGTCGGCGTGGGTATGCGTATCGATGATCATTTCGAGCCGGCAGCCGAAATAGGCCAGCAGCGCCAGGTAGCGTTCAATCCGATCCCGCAGCGGATCGATCAGCGCGGCCACGTGGGAACGCTCGCAAAGCGCGAGATAGGTCTTGCATTTCGCGTGGTTAACCTCGCGGAAGTTCATGACGTTCGTACGCTCCGGCGTCGGCGGAATTTTCGGCGCAAGCGCCTCTGCGGCGCCGCTGCGCGCCACAACTATAGCGCCGCCAGCCGGAATCGTGAACCGCGGCGCGTCGCGCGCCCGACCGCGTCCGCGCGACCTTGCGTCGCCGCGCCGGCGTGTCGATGATGCACAGGCGCCGATGCCGCCCCATTCCTTCATGCCGCTCCTGATTTTCGCGCTGACGTACTTCGTGATGGCCGCGGGCGAGTTTCCGCGGCTCCGACTCGATCGGGCCGGCGCGGCCTTTGCCGGCGCGGTCGCGATGGTCACGCTTGGCGGAATGGGCGAGCGCGCCGCGCTCGCGGCGATCGATTTCCATACGCTCGGATTGCTGCTCGGCATGATGATCGTGGTCGCCA
>JAJXYM010000440.1 GCA_021780585.1 Deltaproteobacteria bacterium | reverse complement strand
AAGCCGTTCGGCGGCTTCTCCGCCCTGGCTGGCGCGATCGCGCTCGCGGTGATCATGATTCCGCTGGTCACGCGCACCGCCGAGGAGATGATCCTGCTGGTGCCGCATGAGCTGCGTGAGGCCGCCCTGGCGCTCGGCGTGCCGCGCTGGCGCACGACGCTGATGGTGGTGGCGCGCACGGCGGTGAGCGGAATCGCGACCGGCGTGATCCTCGCGATCGCGCGGGTGGCGGGCGAAACCGCGCCGCTCCTGTTCACCGCCTTCGGCAATCGCTTCTGGTCGGTCTCGCCCTTCCAGCCGATTTCGTCGCTGACCATGCAGGTCTACACCTATGCGATTTCGCCCTTCGCCGACTGGCAGCGGCAGGCCTGGGCGGGCGCGCTGGTGCTGACCGCGATCGTGCTTGCGCTCGAATTCGGCGTGCGCTGGCTGACGCGGGGCGAGGCGCGGGTCGCCAGGTAGTCTATGACCGAGAAAATGGTCGTGCGCGATCTGCGCGCGTTCTTCCACAAGCACGAAGCGCTCCATGGCGTAAGCCTGAACTTCGCCGAAAACCGCGTCACCGCGATTATCGGACCGTCGGGATGCGGCAAATCGACGCTGGTGCGATGCCTCAACCGGATGCATGAGGTCGTGCCCGGCGCGACCTGCACCGGCCAGGTGCTGCTCGACGGCGAGGATATCTACGCCCCGGCGGTCGATCCGGTGCAGGTGCGGCGGCGGGTCGGGATGGTTTTTCAGAAGCCCACGCCGTTTCCCACGATGTCGATCGAGGACAACGTCGCGGCCGGCCTGAAACTCAACGGGATCGCGCTTTCGCGCGCCGAACGCGATAGAATAGTCGAGCAAAGCCTGAAACGCGCGGCCCTGTGGGAGGAGGTCAAGGATCGCCTCAACCGGCCCGGCGCGAGCCTCTCGGGCGGTCAGCAGCAGCGGCTATGCGTCGCGCGGGCGCTCGCGGTCGAGCCGGAGGTGCTGCTGATGGACGAGCCATGCTCGGCGCTCGATCCGATCTCCACCGCGCGAATCGAGGAATTGCTGCTGGAGCTGAAGGAAAACTTCACGATCATTATCGTCACCCATAACATGCAGCAGGCGGCGCGCTGCTCCGACTTCACCGCCTTCATGTACGCCGGCGATCTGATCGAATTCGGCGAGACGCGCCAGATCTTCACCACTCCCACACGGCGCGAGACCGAGGACTATATCACCGGACGCTTCGGCTGAGCCTGGAGGCGAAGGCTATGGATAATTCGCTGCCGCAACATACCAACCGCCAATACGAGGAGGAGCTGCGCGGCCTGCGCTCCGGCCTGCTCAAGATGGGTGGCGTGGTCGAACGGCAAATCGCCGACGCGATCGAATCCCTGGTCGAACGCAACACCGGCCAGGCGCGCGAGACGATCGAACGCGACGGCGAAGTCAACCGGATGGACACCGAGATGGACGAGCGCTGTATCCGCCTGCTCGCGCTCCATCAGCCGGCCGCGAGCGATCTGCGCTTTATCACCACCGGACTCAAGATCACGACCGACCTTGAACGGATTGGCGACAACGCGGTCAATATCTGCGAGCGCGCGATCGAACTCAACGAGGAGCCGCAACTCAAGCCCTATATCGATATCCCGCGGATGGCCGAGATCGCCCAGTCGATGGTCAAGGACAGCCTCGACGCCTTCATGCGCGACGACACCGTCCTCGCCCAGGAGGTGATCGAGCGCGACGACGAGGTCGATCAGCTCAACTACCAGATCTACCGCGAGTTGCTCAGCTACATGGCCGAGGATCCCCAGACGATCCCGCGCGCCACGCGGATTCTGTTCGTCTCGAAGTATCTCGAACGAATCGCGGACCATGCGACCAATATCGCCGAAATGGTCGTCTACATGGTCAAGGGCAGAACCATTCGGCATATGGAAAAGAAAAAGCCATGAACCCTCAAACCGTCGAGGCCAACCGCGCGCGATTGCGCCAGAAGATCCTCGTCGTCGAGGATGAAAGCGATATCCGCGAACTGCTGCGCTTCAATCTCGAGCAGGAGGGTTTCGCGGTCGAGGAGGCGGGCGACGGCGCCGAGGCGCTCGATCGCGTCGCCCGGCGCGCGCCCGATCTGATGGTGCTCGACCTGATGCTGCCGCGGATGTCGGGACTGGAACTGTGCCGGCGGATGCGCGCGAATCCGGAGACCGCGCGCCTGCCGATCCTGATGGTCACCGCCAAGGGCGCCGAGGTCGATCGCGTGCTCGGCCTCGAAATGGGCGCCGACGATTACGTCGTCAAGCCCTTCAGTCCGCGCGAGGTGGTCGCCCGGGTCAAGGCGCTGCTGCGCCGGGCCAGCCCGGCGGGCGAAGGCGCCGAGGGACCGGCGGTCTACGAGCGCGGCCGGCTGCGGATCGATTTCGGCGCCTACGAGGTCTTCGTCGATGGCGCGCGCAAGGAATTGGCCTTGCGCGAGTTCGAATTGCTGCGTTTCTTCGTGCAGCATCCGTTGCGCGTCTACAGCCGCGAGCAACTGCTCGATCTGGTCTGGGGGCGCGACACCTTCGTCGAACCGCGCACCGTCGATGTCCATGTGCGCCGATTACGCCAGCAGGTCGAACGCGACGACGCCCATCCCGAACTGATCCTGACCGTGCGCAGCGTCGGCTATCGCTTCAATCCGGAGGCGCTGGAGTAGCCCGCTGAAAGGTCGCCTGGCCACGATCGTGGTCGTGAGCGTGGCGCCGGTCGCGGCGGCGCTCGCGTTCTTCGTCGCGCGCCGCGAAATCGCGCCGCAATGGGCCGCGCTCGCGCTCGCGATCGGTCTCGTGGCGGGCGGTCTGGCGGTGGTCGCCTGCGATCGCTGGATCGCCCGGCGCGCCGAACGGCTCGAGGCGATGGCCGACGCGCTCGGCCGCCGCCAGCTCCCGTCGCATCTGGTGTCAGGCCGCGGCGACGCGATCGCGCGCGCCGAAGCGCGTCTGCTTGCGGCCGCCGACGCGATGGTCGACGCGCTTGGCGCGCTCGAGGCCGAACGCGAGGAGTTCGAGGCGATCCTGCGCGGCATGAGCGAAGCCGTCGTCGTCACCGGCGCGCGCGGCGAGGTCGTGATGATCAACGGCGCGGCGCGCCGCGTCTTTGGCCTGGCGGCGGAGACCGACTATCGCGGACGGGACTTTATCGAGCTGTGCCGCGATCCGCGCCTGCAGAATTTCGTCGGCCGCGTGACCGATTCCGCCCTCGGCGAGGCCCTCACCGGGGAAATCCAGATCCAGTCGCCCGCCGCGCGCCATCTGGAGGTAAGCGCCGCCCCCGTGCGCCAGGCCGGCGGCGGCGCCGCCGCGCGCGTGATGGTCTTCCACGATATTTCGCGGCTCAAGGCCTTCGAAACCGCCCGCTCGGATTTTATCGCGAATCTGACGCACGAGCTGCGCACGCCGCTCAGCGCGATTCGCGGCTACGCCGAAACCCTGATGGACGGCGTCGACGATCCGGAGGTCCAGCGCCGCTTTCTCACGATTATCGAACGGCAGTCGCGCCGCCTCGCCCGCCTGATCGACGATCTGGTCTCGCTCTCCGATCTCGAACGCGGCCTGTCGCCGCTCAAGCTCGAATCGTTCGCCCCCCGCCGTCTGCTCGAGGAAAGCGCCGAGCTGATGCGCGAGCAGGCGCGCCAGCGCGGCGTGGCGCTGGAGGTGCGATCCGCGCCGGAGCTGCCCGCCGTCTCCGGCGACGCCGATCGGCTCCATCAGGTGATACTCAATCTGCTCGACAACGCGGTCAAATACACTCCGCGCGGCGGTTCCGTGACGCTCGAGGCGCGCGCGGCGGCGGCGAACGGAGGCGCGCGCCCGGCCGGGATCGAGTTGGCTGTCACCGACACCGGCGAGGGGATTCCGCCGGCCGATATCCCGCGCCTGACCGAGCGTTTCTACCGCGTCGATCGCGCCCGTTCGCGCGAATTGGGCGGCACCGGACTCGGCCTCGCGATCGTCAAGCATATCGTGCAGCTCCATCACGGCAGCCTCAAAATCGAGAGCCGCCTGCGCGAAGGGACCACCGTCACGGTCTGGCTGCCGGCGGCGCCATAAAGGCGGTCCCCGCGCCGCGCGGGCGAAAATCGCGGGATCGAGCCGCGCCGACTTGCGGCGGCGGCGTGGATATGGAGAATGGAAGCTTCCCGCATGCGCGCCCTTAGCTCAGCGGATTAGAGCAACAGACTACGGATCTGTGGGTCGGGGGTTCAAATCCCTCAGGGCGCGCCAATCAAATCAAGCACTTAGCGATAATTCGCCAATGGTTGTTTGATATGCCCAATGCCGTTGGCTCGACTCTGCTGAAGGCTTGGCCTTGAATGGTCGGCCCAGTGGTATGGCGAACCTCTTGGCGTAAGGGAAGAGGTGGCGAGAGTGAGAAGGCCGGCGAGGCAGCCGGCGGCTGAAACTTACCGGCATCGAGAAGCCGAAAGGCCGCGGCGGCCGGATGTCGGCATACCGGCGTAATTCAGCGGAGAGAAGAATCAACCCCTTTACTCCATCGCCGGATTCGTCGCTTTCAGGGGCGCTGCGACGGAACGGGCGGAACGGCGCGGTGACCGTTATTGCGTTTGCCGATAGCCGCGCCTTTGCGGGTCGTCTCGCCCGCGCGATACGAGCGCCGCTGCGACTCCTGCGCGAGCATCGCTTCCCCGACGGCGAGTCGCTGGTGCGCGTCGACCCGCGCGCCGCGCGCCATGCGGTCGTGGTGCGCACGCTCGACCGTCCGGACGCGAAACTGTTCGAGGTGATGCTTGCCGCGGACGCGCTGCGCCGCGCGGGCGCGCGGCAGGTCACGCTCGTCGCGCCCTATCTCCCGTACATGCGCCAGGACAAGGTATTCGAGCCCGGTGAGCCGGTGTCACAACGCGTACTCGGCGCGATGCTGGCGCAAGCGTTCGATCGGGTGCTCACGATCGAGGCGCATCTTCATCGCGTGCGCACGCTGCGCGAGGCGATTCCGTGCCGGGCGCGTTCGATTAGCGCGGCGCCCGCTCTGGCGCGGTGGATGCGAACGCATGCGCGCGAGGCGCTGGTGGTCGGACCCGACGCGGAATCGGCGCCATGGGTGCGTCAGATCGGACGCGCCGCGGGATTGAAATGGACGGTCGGCCGCAAAGAGCGGCTGGGCGATCGAACGGTACGCGTCCATCTGGAGGGTTTGCCGGCCGCGCGGCGCGCGGTCGTGATCGACGACATCGCGAGTTCCGGCGCGACGCTTGCGGGCGCCGCAAAGGCGCTGCTCAAGCATGGAATCGCGGAGATCGACGCGATCGTGGTTCACGCGATTTTCGCGCCGGGCGCGCAGCAACTGATCCGGCGCGCGGGCGTGCGCCGGATGCTCTCGTGCGATACGATCGCGCATCCGACCAACGCGATCCGCTGCGCGCCGCTGATTGCGCGCGCGCTTGAAGGTTCGTCATGAAGAGTTCCGCTCCCACCTTGCGCTTCATGGGCGCCGCCGGAACGGTGACCGGCAGCCGCTTTCTTCTCACCTGCGACAATACCCGCACGCTCTTCGATTGCGGCCTGTTCCAGGGGCTCAAGGAATTGCGGTTGCGCAACTGGGATCCGTTTCCCGTCGAGCCGGGCGCGATCGATCGCGTCGTGCTGACGCATGCCCATCTCGACCACAGCGGCTATCTGCCGGCGCTGTGCCGCGACGGTTATCGAGGGAAGATCGTGGCCACCGCGGCCACGCATTCGCTATGCGGAATTCTGCTGCCCGACAGCGGCCATCTGCAGGAGGAAGAAGCGGAATACGCCAACCGCAAAGGCTACTCGAAGCATGCGCCCGCCCGTCCCCTCTATACCGAGAAGGACGGGCTCGACGCGCTCGAGCATTTCGCGCCGGTCGCGCACGAATCGGCCGTCGAAGGCCCGGGCGGCGTTCGGGTGAACTTCAGATACGCGGGGCATATCCTCGGCTCGGCGTCGCTGCTGGTCGAGTGCGAGGGGCGGCAACGGCGCCGGCTGCTGTTCAGCGGCGATCTCGGCCGCCCGCTCCATCCGATACTGCGTCCGCCGTCGCCGGCGCCCGAGGCCGACGTGATCGTGGTCGAGTCCACCTACGGCGATCGGCGCCATGACGACGAAGCGTCGCTCAATCTGTTCGGCGAAACGATCGCGCGCGCCGCCGAGCGCGGCGGCGTGATTGTGATTCCGTCATTCGCTGTCGATCGGACCGAGGTCGTGCTGTTCCATCTGCGCCGCCTGATTCGCGGCGGCCGCGTGCCGCCGATTCCGGTCTATGTGGACAGCCCGATGGCGCTCGCGACATTGCAGGTCTACCAGCGGGAGATCGCGTCGGGATGCCCGGAGATTCGCGCAGGAATCACGCCCGACGACCTCGATCCGGGCGACCTGCGCGAGATTCGCAGCGTTGACGAATCGATCGCGCTCAATTTCGAGCAGGGGCCGATGATCATCATTTCAGCGTCCGGCATGGCGACGGGCGGTCGCGTGCTGCACCATCTGGCGGCCCGCCTGGGCGACGAGCGCAACGCGGTAATCCTCGTGGGCTACCAGGCGGAAGGCACGCGCGGCCGGCGGCTGCTCGAGGGCGAGCCGACCATCAAGATGCTCGGCCGTTATATCGCGGTCCGCGCGCAAATCGTGAACGTGGCGGGGTTTTCGGTGCATTCGGATCAGCCCGAGACGCTCGCGTGGCTGAAGACGGCGCCGCGCGCGCCCGAGGTCTGCTACGTCGTGCACGGCGATCCCGCCGCGGCGCGGGCGTTGCGCGACGCGATCGCGCGCGAGCTGCGCTGGAACGCGGTCGTGCCGCGTCATCTGGAACAGGTCCGGATCGATTGACGGAGGAGACGGAATGTTCCGCGTAAAGCATCTGCCGCTCGACACGCTGCGCGAGCATGTGATCGTGATTCATCGGAACGCGGTGCATGAGGGCAAACTCGGCTTCAATCCGCTGGACCGCGCGTATGTGTTCGGCAACGACCCGGCGACGGGCGCGGCGCGTGAAGTAACGGGCGTCCTCAATTTCTGCGATGACGCGTTGCTGCAGCCGGAGGAGATCGGCCTTTCGGACGAGGCGTTTCGCGACCTCGGCCTGCCCGAAGGCGCGCGGGTCAGCGCGACCCTCGCGGTGCCGCCGCGCAGCGTCGATTTGGTGCGCGCGAAGTTGCAGGGCCGCAAGCTCGATCGCGCGGCGTTCGACGCGGTCCTGGCCGACGTCGTGCGCCGCCGCTACTCGCGCGTGGAGCTTTCGATGTTCGTGCTGGCGTGCGCGCTGCGCGGACTGGACGCCGGCGAGCTTGCGGACTACACGCGCGCGATGATCGGCACCGGCGCGCGCGTGGAGTTTGGCGCCGGGCCGATCGCCGACAAGCATTGCATCGGCGGAATCCCCGGAAACCGCACGACGATGGTCGTCGTGCCGATCGTCGCCTCGCTCGGGATCAAAATGCCCAAGACCTCTTCGCGCGCGATCACCAGCCCCGCCGGAACCGCCGACACGATGGGCGCGATCGCGGACGTGGCGCTCAGCTCAGCGCGTCTGCATGACGTGGTCGAAAAGGCCGGCGGATGTATCGCGTGGGGCGGAGCGCTCGAACTGGCGCCCGCCGACGACATTTTGATCACGGTCGAACGTCCGATGGAGATCGACACCGAGGCGCAGATGGTCGCGTCGATTCTCGCCAAGAAGAAAACCGTCGGCGCCACCCACGTGCTGATCGATATACCCGTGGGCGTCAGCGCGAAGGTCCGCACCTTCGCCCGGGCCGAGCGCCTGTCGGCCCTGTTCCAGAACGTCGCGCGCGAAATCGACCTGCGCCTGGAAGTGATAACCACCGAGGCGCACGGCCCGGTCGGACGCGGAATCGGCCCCAGACTGGAGGCGCTCGACGTGATGGCGGTGCTCGGACGCCAACCGGACGCGCCGTCCGACCTGCGTGAAAAATCGCTCTACCTGGCCGCCCGCCTGCTCGAGATGACGGGGGTCGCGCCGCCCGCCGGCGGTTATCGCGCCGCGCAACGAGCGCTCGATTCGGGCGCGGCAATGGAAACGTTCAACCGGATTCTGGATGCGCAGGGGCGCCGCGAATTTCCCGCCCGGGCGGCGTTTACCACGATCGTTACGTCGTATCAGGACGGCAGGATTCGCGAGATCGATTGCTGGGAAATCGCC
>JAJXYM010000124.1 GCA_021780585.1 Deltaproteobacteria bacterium | reverse complement strand
GGGATTGGCGGGCGGATCGGCGCGGCGGTTTCGCCGGCCGCGCGCATGACGAATTGATCGCGGGACGCGCCGGCAATCGGGACCTTCCCGCGCCCGCGCGCGTCAATCGATCGCAAGGCTCGCGAACGACACCGCCGATTCGGTCTGCGGCTCCATCGCGATGTCATGCATCAGCAGCCGCGCGCCGCGCCCGCGCAACAGTTCGAGCTGCGTGTACATTGGGGCGAGACCGCAGATCTTGCGCTGGTCGCCTTCGCGGGCGATTTCGGCGAAAAATCCGGCCGGATCGCCGCGCTTGATATGCTCGATCAGCGCGAGGTCGGCGGCTTTCGTCTGTTCCGCGACCCGCTCGTCGGCGCCGAAAGCGTCGCCGAACTTGCGGCCGACGTGGGCGAAATCCACGCCCGCGACGATCAGCGCGGAGCGGCGTTCGTGCGCCAGTTCCGCGCGCATCGCCGCGATAAATCCGGCGACGCGCGGGTCCTCGGCCGGCGTCACGCCGGCGCGCACCATTTCGTGAAACGATCCGACCAGAATCGGCACGACCCGATAGCCGGCGACGCCCAGCGCCCAGGCCAGGAACAGCGCCTGGAATTCGATCGAATGCTCGTTGCGATGGAGCAGCTCGTCGGCGAAGAGGTCGCCCTCGCGATAACGCGCCGCCAGCCGCTCGACGAATTCACGATCGGTGGGGACCGAGCCGAGGGGGGTCGCATAGTCCTTGCGCGTCGCGGTGAAGAGTTGCGCGCCGTACCCGTAATGCGACGTGCCGAGAATCACGACCAGTTCCGGACGTTCGCGCGTCAGCAGCTCGCCGTAGGCATGGGCGTACGCCGGGCCGCCGCGGCGTGGGTCGATATGCGGCGCGATCAGGCCGCCCAGTGGCGCGTTGTCGGTGCGCGGCGCCGGAATCCCGCCCGGACCGCCGGGAGCGCGGAAGAACGCTTCGATCTCCCGGCGCAGCCCGTTCGGATCACGCTCGTAGCAGACGCCGGCCAGCGCGGCGGGCCGATCGGGCCGTGCGAGAAATTCGCCGCGAATTTCCGCGACGCGCGCGGCGTAGCGTGGCGAATCGAGGAAATAGCCCTGGTCGAGGGCGTCGATCAGGCCGTCGAGATGCTCGGTCGGCAGCAATTCGCCGAAGCGACTGGTGAATGCGGCCTGCAGTTCGCGCCGGGAATGGGAGCCGTCGAAGAGCGTCACCAGGAAATAGGCGCCCATCCCGATTACGATCGGATTTGCGGCCGCGCCGGAGGGATCGCGCAGGCAAATATATTTCTGGCCGTCCTGGTCGACCGGGAACGCCTCCAGCGGACGGATAATCGGTTTGTCGATTGGCGGCTGGCCGGTCGGTGCGTTTTCCATCTAGGGCGATGCTCCTGGCCGCTGTGCGACTCCCGCCGCGTCCGGCCACGCCAAAATGGTATGGCCTGCGCGAAACCCCGGCAAGGGTGGCGCCTCTGGACATCGGCGCCCGCGCCGCATCAGACTGGGGCGGGAAATTCCCGCGGGAGACGACGGATGAAAATCGTGCGCTTTGACGATCGGGGTACGGCGCGTTTCGGTTCGCTCGAGGGCGATCGAATTACGCCGCTCGAGGGGACGATCGACGCGCTCAAGCCGTCGGGCGACGCGGCGGTCGCGCTCGGCGCGACGCGGCTGCTGGCCCCGGCCGCGCCCGGCAAAATCGTCGCGATCGGATTGAACTACGCCGATCACGCCGCCGAGGGGAAGCGCGAGTTGCCGCAAGAGCCGATGCTGTTCATCAAGCCGTCCACGGCCGTAATCGGGCCCGGGGACGAAATCATCTATCCGCCGCAGACCGCGAATCTCCATCACGAGGGCGAACTCGCGATCGTGATTGGACGCACGGCGCGCCAGGTCAGCGAAGCCGAGGCGCGCCGGTACGTGCTGGGATATACCTGCGCCAACGACGTGACCGCCCGCGATCTGCAGCGCCGCGACGTCCAGTTCACGCGCGGCAAGGGCTTCGACACTTTCGCCCCGCTCGGACCGTGGATCGTCACCGACCTCGATCCCTCGGACCTCGCGCTGGAGACCCGGGTCAACGGCGCCGTGCGCCAGAAGAGCCGCACCTCGCATCTGATATTCAGTTGCGATTATCTCGTGAGCTTTATTTCGCACGTGATGACGCTGCTGCCGGGCGACGTGATTTCGACCGGCACGCCGGCGGGCGTCGGTCCGATGCTGGTCGGCGACGTGGTGGAAGTTGAAATCGAGAAGATCGGATGTCTGAGAAATCGGATCGCGGCGCCGCGCTGAGACGGGGGCGCGCCCCGCGCGGCGGCGCAAGCGGCCGTCGCGACGCCGGCGTCCGCTATCTCGTCGGTCATACGGCGGACCTCAAGCCGGGCGAATCGATGAAATTCCTGATGCCCGTGCGCGGAGCCGACGAGGAATGCTTCGTCATAAATTTTCGCGGGCGTTTCCATGCGTACGTCAATCGATGCCGCCATGTGCCGATGGCGATGGATTGGGTCGACAACCAGTTCTTCGCCGAACGCGGACGTTATCTGATGTGCCAGACGCACAACGCCTATTACGAACCCGCCAGCGGCGAGTGTATCGCCGGGCCGCCGGAAACTTGCGGCAAAGCGCTCTATCGGGTGCCTTTGGAAATCGAGGACGGCCGCCTCTACGCGCGTCCGCCGGAAAGCGAATTCGAGGACTGACCGATCGCGCGCTTATCCGCCGGGCCGATCGCCGATTCGGATGAAGCGCGCGCGCCACGTCATCTCGACCCACGGCTTGCCGTCGTTTTCGACGAACACGTCCGCCGCCACGTCCATCGCGGTTCGATCGGGCGCGACCGCGCAATGCAGATGGGTCAATTCATCGAGCGTGTTGACCACCCCCGTCGGCATCCCGAACGGATTCACCTGCGGCGCGCGGAAATGCAAATAGGACAGCAGCTCCGCGCGGTCCGGTCCGGCCACCGACTTCACCCGCATCACCTGCCGTTCGTCGCTGACGATCGCATGGTTGGCCACCGAACCCTCGGCGAAAGTCAACTGCCAGCGTCCGGCATAGCCGACCTGCCGGTAGCATAACGTGTACGTCTTGGTGAGCCAGTGGATATGGCCGGCGTCGGGACTCAGCGGACGCATCGAGTCGACCGCGGGCACCTGTCCGAACCAGCATCCGCGAAACACCTCGGGCAGCGGAATTTCGCGGGTGTTCGATCCGAAATTGCCCGGATTAAGCGGAGCCGGCGAAAGCTCCGGATGCGGCATTTGCGCGGCCGGCGCCTGCGGCGTCGTCGGCGCGATCGGTTTCTGCTGCGACGGCAATATCCGTACCGCCTGGGCGCGCGCGATCGCGCCCGCGAACAGGAGCGCGGCCAATCCGGCCGTCGCGGCCATCAGGACGCGGGTCAAGGTGAATTCGATCAGGCGAGTCGGCGATGGCTCCATCGCCGGGAACGAACCGTAAGCGGCGGCTTACTCGTATTCGTCGCCGAAGTGGGCGCGGATGATCCGCGCCTTGAGATATTCGAGCGTGCCGAGGTCCTCGACGATATCGCCACCGGTGTCATAGAAAAACAACTCGCCGTTCTTGGTCCGGCCGACAGCGATAATCCACTCCAGATCGTCCCGATCCTCAAGTAGATAATTGATGGTCTGGGCAACGCCACGGCCCGGGATGATCGTGATCTTGGGACGCGCTAATTTATCCTGCTTCGGCATCGCTTCGGTAAACACCCCTGGCGGGAAGGCGTTGCGGAACCACCCTTGCTTAGATTAAAGACCGCCGTCGGCCTAAGTCAATAGCGCGTGGGCGACGACCTCCAGATGATGCGTGTTGGGAAAGAAATCGAAGCCGCGCACATGGCGAATTTCATAGCGATGTGCGGCCAGGGCGGCGAGGTCGCGCACCATCGTCGCGACGTCGCAGGCCACATAAATGATCGCGGCGGGCCGCAGCCGCGCGACCGGCTCGATCAATTCGGCCGCGCCCGCGCGCGGCGGATCCAGAATCGCGACATCGGGGCGATACCCGGCGCGCGCCAGAAAGCGCGCGGTCTCTTCCGCCTTCATCGCGATAAACCGCGCCCCGCCAAGGCCCATCCTGACGGCGTTCGCCGAGGCCGCCGCGATCGCCAGCGCGTCGGCGTCGACGCCGACCACCGCGGCTCCGCGCCGCGCGGCCGGAATACTGAAATTGCCGCCGCCGCAATAAAGATCCAGCAACTTGATCCGCGCGTCGAACCCGCCGAGCGCCATCACCGCCGCGACCAGCTTGCGGTTTTGCCCGCGATTGATCTGGCTGAACAGATCGGCGTCGATTTCGATCGCGCAGCCGGGCTCGACTTCGAGACTCAGCCGCGCCTCGCCGACGATCTCGCGCCGGCCGCCACCGCTCAGCACGATTCCGCGAATCGACTGATCGCGCGCGATAATCGCGCGGGCTCGCGCCCGATCGGCGGCTTGCGGCGCGCGCTTCAGGCTCGCGATCAGGATGGTTCGATCGCCGTCGGCGACCGTTTCGATCTCAGCGCATCGCGCTCCCAGCGCCGTCGCGAGCGCGACCGGCGCGGCGCCGTTTCCGGCCGCGACCAGACAGCGATCGACTTCCACCAGCGCATGGCTCGCCCCCGCGTGAAAGCCGACCGCGCCGCCGGCTCCGACCTTGAAGCGCGTGCGCGAGCGGTAGCCGAATTCCTCCGGAGCCGGCTCGATCAATCCGCGCGGATCGAGCGCGACGCCGAGCGCGCGGCGGAACGCCCCGGCCAGCAGCTCGCCCTTGAAGGCGACTTGCGCGGGGTATTCGATTTGCTGCCAATCGCATCCGCCGCATCGTGGGAGAAACGGGCATGGCGCCGGACGCCGGCTCGGCGACGGGCGCACGATTCGCTCGATCCCGCCGATCGCGTGCGTGCCGCGCTCGCTCGCGATCGCGATCTCGGCCAAATCGCCCGCGACCGCGTTCGGAACCATCACGGCCTTGCCGTCGAGACGGCCAATTCCATACGGGCCGAAGGTCATCGAGTCGATTTCAACTAGCGGCATCAGGGTCGCAAAGCGCGCGTCGGCGCGGCCTCGAAGTCGATTCCGCGCGCTCGATCGGCGGCGCGGCGAACCAAACATTATAGACGATTGGCGCGACCGATGCGCGCGTCGCGCCGATAGCGGGATCGGCCGGTGGAGAATTATAATCCCCGAGAGCGGCGGGCGGTCGCCGCGACCGGATTGAATCCCGCCTTCAGGTGAGAATGCCTTTGGCTATCGAAGCAGAGCGACAGGACCTTCCAGGCGCGCCCGACGAAGCGGCGCGGCGGATCGAAATTTTTGCGGAGCGACTGTTCGCGCGGCTTCCCGCCGACGCCGCCGAAAGCTATCCGGAGCATCGCCGGCGCGCGATCGCGGCGGGTGGATGGGAGTTCTTCGCCGCCCGCAGCGATCCCGCCGCCGTGCGCGTCACGCCGAGCGCGGAGACGGCTGGCGTGGTCGTGGTGGAGACCGCGATGGACGATCGGCCGTTCATCGTCGACAGCATCCTCGAATATTTCCGCAAGCGCGAAAGCGCGGTGCGCCTGATGCTGCATCCGCGGTTCAACGTCGCGCGCGACGCCGCCGGCGCGATCGTTTCGTTCGAGCGGGCCGCGGCCGGCGAGCGCGTCGAATCGTACACCCGCACGGAAGTGCGCGCGCCCAATCTCGTGGTCGCCGAACTCGCACGCGACCTGCGCGAAGTTCTGAACGAGGTGCGCGCCGCCACCGACGACTTCGACCCGATGACCGCGCGGGCGCGCGAAATCTGCGACGAGACCGCGGCGCTGCGCAGTTTCGTTGAAATTCGCGAGTTCCTGCGCTGGCTCGCCCAGGACGCCTTCATCTTTCTCGGCTATCGGCGCTACCGGATTGTCAGCGACGATGGCAAGCCGGCGCTCGCGATCGATCCGGGCGCGAGCCTCGGCGTCATGCGCGACGAGACCCGATCGCGCTACGCCCGCCCGGTCCGGCTCGCGGCGATGGACGAGGACCATCGCACGCTGCTGTTCGACGGGCCGCCGCTGATCGTCAGCAAGGCGCGCGCGGAATCGATCGTCCATCGCCGCGCTCCGCTCGACGACGTGACGATTCGCCGCGCCGGACCGCACGGCGAAACCGTCGGCTTCGATCGCTTTATCGGCCTGTTCACTTCGCGCGCTTACGCCGAAGAGGCGCAGCACGTACCGGTCCTGCGCGCCAAGCTCGAAGAGCTGCTCGAAGGCGAGCGCCTCGAGCCCGGCACCCACGACTACAAGGCGCTCGTCGCGGTCTTCAACAGTTTTCCCAAGGAGGAGCTGTTTCGCGCGCGTATCGCCGAATTGCGTTCGCAATTGCGGATGGTGCTCGAGGCCAAGACCGAAGGCGACATCCGCCTGAGCCTGCATACGGATTCCGTGCGCGGCAACGTGATTGTGCTGGTGATTTTGCCGCGCGAGCATTTTTCGGCCGAGGTGCGGGTCGCCATTCAGGAGGCGCTGGCGGCGCGGCTGGGCGGCAAGCTGATCTACTACTATCTGGCGCTCGGCGAGGGCTACACCGCGCGCCTGCATTTCTCTTTCGCCGCGCCGCGTCCGGCGCCCGCGACGGTGGCCGCGATGGAGTCCGACGTGGTGCGGCTCGCGCGCACCTGGCGGGACACGCTGCGCGACCGCCTGATCGAACGCCATGGCCCGGCGCGCGGAGCGGAACTGGCCGCGCGCTGGACGGCGGCCTTCAGCGTCCCCTTTCGCTCGAGCACGGCGGTCGAAACCGCGGTTCGCGATATCGATCATTTCGAGGCGATGCTGGCGGGCGGCGCGGCCGCCGTCGAGATCCATACGCCGGCGCCGGGCGCCTCCGGCAAAGTCAGCGAATTGCGGATGTACGAGCTGGGCGAGGCGCCGATCCTCTCCGAGCTGGTGCCGACGCTGCAGAACTTCGGCGTCTCCGTGCTCAGCGAAGCCGCGCACGATCTCGCGCCCGTCGTCGATGGCGAGCGCCGCTCCGTCCATGTCCAATCGTTCCGCATCACCGCGACCCGCGGCGAAGCGCTTGACGCGATGCCCGGCGCGGCCCTGCTGGCCGCCGCCCTCGACGCGATGCGCGCCGGCCGCGCGGCCGACGACGCGCTCAACGAGCTGACGCTCACCGCCGGCCTCGAATGGCGCGAGGTCGCCCTGATGCGCGCCTATCTGGCCGCCGCCTTCCAGATGAAGCTGACGCCGGCGCGCCTCTCCGCCAATCGCCCCCTGCTGCTCTATCCGCGACTCGCGCGGCTGTTGGCGGATTGGTTCAAGGCGCGCTTCGATCCCGATCGCGAACCGCGCGACGACGTACTCGCGGCGCTGCGCGCGGCCTATCTCGAACAATGCGCGGCGATCGAGAATATCGCCGACGATCGCTTCGCCCGCACGCTGCTCGCGATGGCCGAAGCGACCGTGCGCACCAACTTCTTTCGCGATCCGGCCGGCGTCGAACCGCATCTCGCCCTCAAGTTCGAGAGCGCGCGGATTCCGCATCTGCCCGATTCGCCGCCGCTGTACGAAATTCACGTCTGCGGTCCATGCATGGAGGGATGCCATCTGCGGGACGGCAAAATCGCGCGCGGCGGCATCCGCCACAGCGATCGTCCGGACGACTATCGCACCGAAATCCTCGACCTGATGAAGACGCAGACGGTCAAGAACGTGATCATCGTTCCGGTCGGCGCGAAGGGCGGCTTCGTGGTCAAGCCGCGCGCCGGCCGTCCGCCCGGCCGCGAAGACGCGGTCGCCGCCTACCGCACGCTGATCGGCGCGATGCTCGATTTGACCGACAACGTGGTCGACGGCAAGACCGTGCCGCCGCCGCGCGTGAGGGTTTACGACAGCGACGGCCCGTATCTGGTCGTCGCGGCGGACAAGGGCACGGCGAGCTATTCCGATATCGCCAACGGAATCGCCGATCAACGCGGCTTCTGGCTCGGCGACGCCTTCGCCTCGGGCGGCGAGCATGGCTACGACCACAAGCGGATGGGCATCACGGCCCGTGGCGCGTGGGAATCCGCCCGGCGCCATCTGCGCGAGCTCGGGCGCGACCCGCGGCACGGAGCGCCGATCACGATCGTCGGGATCGGCGACATGTCCGGCGACGTTTTTGGCAACGGTCTGCTACGATCGGATAACGTCAAGCTGATCGCCGCCTTCGACCATCGCCATATCTTCA
>JAJXYM010000023.1 GCA_021780585.1 Deltaproteobacteria bacterium | reverse complement strand
GATTTCGCCCGCATCCGCCAGCACCCGGCGCATCGCCTCGTCGCGCAGCAGTTTGCCGTAAAAGAGCGTGCGGAAGGCCCCGCGCAGGGCGGCGATCGTCGCGGGACTGAAACCGCGCCGCTCGAGGCCGGTGGTATTGACGCCGACCAGCCGCGCCCGATCCCCCGCGACCATCGCGTAGGGCGGCACGTCCTGCGCCACCTTCGATCCGGCGGCGACGATCGCGTGCGCGCCGATCCGGCTGAACTGATGCACGCCGCACATCCCGGCCGTCACCACCCATTCCTCGAGCACGCAATGGCCCGCCAACTCGGTCGAATTGGCGATTATCGAATCGTCGCCGATCGAACAGTCGTGCGCGACATGCGCGTAGTTCATCAGCAGCACGCGATTGCCGATCCGCGTCTCCATCCCGCCGCCTTCGGTGCCGCGATGGATCGTCGTGAACTCGCGGATCCGGTTGTCGTCGCCGATCACCAGCCGCGACCGTTCGCCGCGATATTTGAGGTCCTGCGGTTCCGCGCCGACCGACGCGAACTGAAAGATGCGGTTGCCGGAGCCGATCGTCGTGTCGCCCTCGATCACGGCGTACGGTCCGATCACGGTGCGCGCGCCGATTCGCACGTGCGCGCCGATCACCGCGCCGGCGCCGACCTCGACCGTGGAGTCAAGCTCGGCGTGACGGTCGATCACGGCCGCGGGATGAATCCGGCCGCCTATGGTACTTGCCCCTCCACTTCCATCGCCGACAACTCGGCCTCGGCCGCCAGTTCGTCTCCCACCCGCGCCTCGCCGTGCATCTTCCATAACGGATGGTGATGCTTGACCAGCCGGATTTCGATCCGGAGCTGATCGCCCGGCGCCACCCGCCGGCGAAAGCGCACCTTGTCGAGTCCGGTGAGCATAAACAGGCTGCGCCGCTCGCCGATCATCGCCAGCGCCAGAATCGCCGCCGATTGCGCCATCGCCTCGCAGATCAGCACCCCCGGCATCACCGGATAGCCGGGAAAATGGCCGACGAAAAACGGCTCGTTCACGGTCACGTTCTTGAGCGTGACCGCGCGTTCGCCGTCCAGTTCCAGCACCCGGTCGACCAGCAGGAAGGGATAGCGATGCGGCAGCAGCCCCAGGATACGGTCGAGTTCGCGCTTGTCGTCGATGGCCACTCGGGAACGCTCCGCTCGCGCGCCGTTATTTCGAAATCGTGGAACGACCCGACTCCGCGTCGGACGGCGGCGCCTCGCGCGGCGGGCGGCCGGAGGCGAAGCCTTCCGCGCGACCTCCGCCCGCTTCGGCTTCGGCGCCCAGCGCGCCGGGCTTGACGTTCATCGCGTCGTACGCGCGAATCACCTGGTCGGTGATATCGATCGAGGAGCTGGCCCACAGCAGGCCGCCCTTCTCCATCACCATCGTATAACCTTCGCGCTGGCCAATCTGGCGCACCACCGTCGCCAAATCACGCACGATCGCGCCGGTCATCTCCTTGTCGCGCTCCTGCAGTTCGTCGCTCGAAGTCTTGTAGTCGGCCTGAAAGTCGCGCAGCTTCTTGGCGTATTCGTTTTCGACGTTCTGGCGCTGATCGGGCTGCATCAGCGAACCCTTCTTTTCGATCTGGTCCTTGAGCGACTGCACCTCGCCCTGTTCCTGTTGCAACTGCGACTGGACCCGCTGCAGGCGAATCTTGAATTCGGCCTTGGCGGTCTTGCCGTTGCGGCAATCGTTCAGCGCGCGCTGAATATCGACGAAAGCGAGCTTCTCCTGGGCGTGCGCGATCCCCGCCAGCGCCACCGCGGCGAGCGTCAGCACGCCGATCATCACCCGATGCCTCATACGAACTTGCGTTCCTCCCGTCGCGGTTTGTGCATGGAACCGCGCCCGTGCGCGCGGCGTCGATCTCAGGCGGTCAAACTCGTGCGACCTTGGCGAAATATCAAAGCAGCTTCGCCAGCCTCGCGCTAGAGCGGCGCGCCCGCGCCGAAGTCGAACACCGTGCTCTGATCGTTCGGCCGCGGATTGATCGGCTTGGCGACATCCACCGCGATCGGCCCGAACGGCGACTTCCAGCGAATTCCGACGCCGTAAGCGGCCTGCAGATTGTTGATCGAGGGCGTCTGATGCAGATAGTAGGCTTGGCCGGCGTCCACGAACAACGCGCCGCGCATCCCCAGCTCGGTCAGAATCGGGAAGGTCGTCTCGCCGCTCATCAGCAGCTCCTGGCTGCCCCCGACCTGTTGCACCGCGAACGGCACGCCCTGCTGGTTGTACATCGTCACCTGCGGACCAAGCGAATAGATCTCATAGCCGCGCACGTCGCCCTGCCCGCCCAGGCCGCCCGGGAAGAAGCGTTCGAACAGCGGCAACTCGCCGCCGTTGGGACCGCCCAGGCTGGTGCCGATGCCGTAGGTGACGCCGGGCGAAAATACCCATTCGCCCCATTTCGGACTCTTGATGTACGGGAAGAAAAAGCGCGTATGGAAAACGCCCTTGACGAACGCCTGTCCGCCCAGCCCGGCGATCTCCATGTTCAGACTCTCGACCGAGCCGCTGCGGGGATCGGTCGGATTGTCCACGGTAAAGCGCCGGATGCTCGGCATCAGCTCCGAAACTTTCCAGTAGCCCGCCCATCGCGACAGACCGAAGGTGCTGAACTGGTTCAGCCCGCTGATGCCGATGCTCTGGAACTGGTAGCCCAGTCCCGCCGTCGTATCCTCGAGCGACAGCGGCCCGATCCGGCGAAAACCCAGATCGGCCAGCGGATAGGTCGTGTTCAGGGCGAAGCCGGCGTTGGTCTGATCGAACGAGAACAGATAGAGCTTGTCGTACGACAGCGACGGACTCACCGACAGCGGAATATCCAGGAACCACGGCTCGGTGTAGGTCAGGCTGTAGTCCTGATACAGAAACCCGATCTGGGCGTCCGCCGAAACCGATTCGCCCCCGCCGAACAGATTCGAGTTGCCCACGCTGAAGTTGCCGAAGACCGAGGTGTAGCTGTCATAGCCGCCGCCGATCTGCAGCGACGCCGTGTTCGCCTCCTGCACGGCGATATCCAGATCGATCTTGTCCGGCGTCGGTCCCGGCGAAGTCGTGATGCGCGTGTTGGAAAAGTAGCCGAGCGAGTCCAGCCGATGCTTCGACTGCTGGATCTTCTCCGTCGAGTACGGCTCCTGCTCCTGGATCTTCAGTTCGCGCCGGATCACCTTGTCCGAGGTCTTGGTGTTGCCGCTGATATTGATCCGATCGACCAGCACCTCGCGTCCCGGATTGATGTTGAAATCGACGTTGACCGTCTTGGTCGCCGGTTCGATCTGCGTGCGCGGATCGACGTTGACGTAGGCGTAGCCGCGGTTCGAATAGAAGTCCGACAGCGTCAGCACGTCATGCTGCATCGTGGTGCCGCTGAACACCGCGCCCGGCTGGAGCGTCAGCCGCTTGGCCAACTCCTTTTTCGGCACGCGCAGATCGCCGGCGACATCGACCGTCCCGACGTGATATTGCGGCCCCTCGTCGACATAGAACGTCACCGTCAGCGAATCGCCGTGGCGCGTCACCACCGGGTCCGCCACGTGCGCGTTCAGAAAGCCTTCGTCGTAATACAGCCCCGTGATCCGATCGACGTCGTCGAGCAGCTTCTTCTGATCGAGAATCCCGGTCTTGAAGAAAAAGCTGAGCCAGTTGTGCTGATGGGTGGTGATCGAGTCGGCCAGCGCGCTCGAGGAAATATGGGTGTTGCCGACGAACTTGACCGCGGAAATCTTGACAATCGGCCCTTCGGTCACGTCAAACACGCCGATCGCCGTGTTCTCCGGCTCCGCCGCGGTGCGGAACGTGATCTTCGCGTCGAGATAGCCCGCGTCCTGATACAGCCCCTTCAGATTCTGGATCGTCGCCTGCACCCGCTCGGGATCGAGAATCGATCCGCCGTGCAGCTTGACCGCGTTGATGACCTTGTCCTCGTTGGGCTTGAGCGCCTTCATCCCGCCGAACCGCACGTCGGTGATCAGCGGCCGCTCGCGCACGTCGAAGATCAGGATCGTATTGGCGCCCTGCCGTTCCTCATGCGCCGTGACGTAATCGAAAAAGCCCATCTTGTAGATGGACTTGATGTCGCTATTGACGGTCGTCGAATCCAGCGGAGCGCTGGCCTTCGAATTGATATGCAGCAGGATCGCGTCGGTTTCGACCCGCTGGTTTCCGGTCACGCGGATCTGACTGATGACCGGCGCGCTCCCCTGTCCGAACGCCGCTCCCCACAACAGAAGCAGGGCCATCAGCCCGGAGATAGCGCTGGCGACGTTGCGAACGTTTAAGCAATCGATGCCTTTTGCCGGCGCCTTGAGCCTTTCCACCTGCGACAATCCACCCCGAAGCGCCGACCAACCTAGCCAATCGCCATGAGCAAGTAAACCAAGCCCCGGTTTCGCGCCCGAATCCGCCGCTCGCGCACGGGCGCGGCCTCACGTTTCGGGAAACAAGCGCCCTTCGCGCAAGCGCAAGGTGCGCGTCATGCTCCGCGACAAGCGCTCGTTATGCGTCGCGATCACCAGCGTCACCCGCAATTCGCGGTTCAGATGATGGAACAGATCATGAACTTCGTCCGCCGTATGCGGATCGAGATTGCCGGTCGGTTCGTCGGCCAGCAGCAAGCGCGGCCCCAGCACCACCGCCCGCGCCACCGCGACCCGCTGCTGCTCGCCGCCGGAAAGCTCCGCCGGCCGGCGATGGAGCTTGTCGGCCAGACCCACCAGCGTCAGCGTCCGCGCGGCCCGCTCCCGCGCCTCCCGCTCGGCCATCCGCGCGATCAGCGCCGGCATCATCACGTTCTCCAGCGCGCTGAAATCGCCCAGCAGATAATGGAACTGGAAGACGAAGCCCAGCTCGCGATTGCGGAACTCCGCCATCTCCCGCTCGTCCATCGCGAACAGGTCGCGCCCGGCGAAAAAAACCTTGCCCGCGGTCGGCCGCTCCAGACTGCCCAGCAGATGCAGCAGGGTCGATTTGCCGACGCCCGACTGGCCGACGATCGCCAGTTCCTCGCCCGCCGCGACCGCCAGGTCCAAACCGCTCAGCACCACGATTTCGCGGCCCGCGTCATGGAAGGTTTTGCCGATCCCCTGCGCGCTCAGCAAAATCCCCTGCGCCGCCGCCGCCGCGCTCACCGCGCCCCGCTCAGCCATCGCGCCGCTCATTCATAACGCAACACCTCGACCGGCGAGAGCGCGCGCGCCTTGAGCGCCGGATAGAGCGCGCCCAGCAGACACAGGATTACGGCCGCGATCGCGACGGCCAGGAAATTGAACGTATACAGCCGGACCGGCACCGCGCTGACCATGAACAGATCGGCCGGCAGATGGATCAGCTGGTACTTGCCGATCGCCCACGAGGCCACGAACCCCGCCGTCACGCCGAGCGCCGTGCCGCCAACGCCGAGCGCCGCCCCCTCGGCAAGGAAAATCGCCGCGATCGAACCCGCCCGCGCGCCCATCGCGCGCATGATCGCAATCTCCTTGCGCCGCTCCATCACCACCATCACCAGGGTCGCGACGATATTGAACGCCGCCACCAGCACGATCAGGAGCAGGACCAGGAAATAGGTGAACTTCTCGAGTTTCAGCGCCGCGAACAGCGCCGCGTTGTTTTGCGTCCAGTCCGCCACCGTGAAGCCCGGCCCGGCGAAGCCCGCGATTTCGCGTCCGATCGCCGGCGCCGCGAACAGATCGCGCACCCGCACTTCCAGGCCGCTCTCCAGTTGCGGATCGTCGGCCAGCAGCGCCGCGCCGTCTTTCAGCGCGACGAAAATCAGCGACGAATCGAATTCGTACATCCCGGAGTAGAAAAATCCGCCCACCACGAAGCGTCTGAGCCGCGGCGCGCCCGCCCCCGCGCCGAGACTCGCCGGCGAAATCACGACCATCGGATCGCCCAGCCGCAGCCCCAGCTCGAAGGCCAGGGATTTGCCGATAATCGCCCCCGGCAACTCGACCTCGCGCGGCTTGCCGTGCACCGTGATCGTCACCGGATGCGGCCGCTCGAGCGTCGCCAGGCTGCCCGCCGTCAGCGTCCGATCGAGCTCGACCAGCACCGGATTATGCTCGGCGATCACGCCGCGCAGCGTCCCGCCCGAAACGAAGCCAGGCGCCCCCGTGCTGGTGGTCGAGACCGCCATCACCTGCGACGCGATGAACGGCGCGACCCCAACCACGCCCGGCAGCGCCGCGATCCGCGCCCGCAGCGCGTCCAGACCCGCCGCCGGCGGACCCGTCCGCTCGACCGTGATATGCGGATTGAACGACAGCAGCCGATTGCGCAAATCCTCCTGAAAACCGCTCATCACCGACAGCACCACCGTCAGCGCGAAAACGCCGATCGTCACTCCCACCAGCGAAATGATCGCAATCAGCGAAACGAAGCGTTCGCGCCGGCGCGAACGCAAATAACGCGCCGCGATCAGGTATTCGAAGCGCATGGCCGGCCGCTTCAGCCGCGCCTGCGGGGCGCGATTCGGCCCGAACGGGCGGTTTGAATCATTTGGTCAGGTTTAACGTCAAATGGACCGGGCCGGGCGGCTTCGGCCGCCGTCGCTCGCATGGCGCCAACAACCCCGCCTCGGCATTTTCGGCCTTATACTCGCCGAGGCTCTCCGGCTTTGCAATATCGGCCCGGCGCGCGCGACGGATTCAGGTTGCGATGGAGTCAGGCGACCGATAGACTCCAGCGAAACTCCGGCCCGCGGAGGAAGGGGTATGGCACGTTTTTTAGCACTGTCGCTTGGCTGCGCCATGATAATCTTGATCGCGGCGTCCATGCTTCGCGCCGCTGACGATACCCCCGCGGATTCTTCCGAAACCACCGCCAGCGCCGATTCCGGCAGTCCCGGCGACGTCTCGCCCGCCGACGCGACCCCCGGCGTTCTCGCCGAGTCCGACGGCGATGGCTCCGTCCGGCCGGGCGACCAGGACCTCATCACGATGAATTTCCAGAACGTGGATATTCCCGTGCTGGCCAAGTTCATCAGCGAGATCACCGGCAAGAACTTCGTGCTCGACGAAAGCGTGCGCGGCAAGGTCAGCATCATCTCGCCGACCAAAGTCACCCCGCAGCAGGCCTATTCAGTCTTTCAGTCGGTATTGCAGCTCAAAGGTTTCACGACGGTCCGCGCCGGCTCGGTTATCAAGATCGTTCCCGCGCGCGACGTACGCCAATCCGCCGAACTCACCCAATCGCAACAGCCGGGACTGACCCAGGGCGATCAATACGTCACCCGGATGGTCAAGCTGCAGAACGCCGACGCCAATTCGGTGATGAGCGTAATTCAGCCGATGGTTTCCCATGACGGGCTGGTCGCGGCTTTTCCGCAAGATAACACGCTTATTATTACTGACGACGCCTTCAACGTGCAGCGCCTGCTCCGGATTATCGGCAGCCTCGACGTCAAGAGCATCCAGCAGAACGTCGCCGTGATTGAGCTCAAGCTCGCCTTCGCCGACGATATGGCCGATCAGATCGACAAGATCATGAAGGCGCGCGAAGCCAGCCTGCATGGCGGCGGAGCTGGCAACTTCATCCGGCCGGGGATGGGCGTCGTGGCGCCCACCGCGCAGGGCGGTGGAACCAACTTCAGCGTCGTGCCCGACGAACGCACCAACTCGCTGATCGTGCTCGCCAGTCCAATGGAGATGCGGCAGATCAAGGAGCTCATAACCCGCCTCGATATCCGCTCGCCCACCGAATTGGGCCGCCTTCATGTCTACCATCTGAAGTATGCTCCGGCTGCGGAAATGGTGGACGTTCTTAATGGGTTGTTGGGCGGCGGCGGCGGTCCGCAAACCCTCTCGCCGCAAACCGGACGCAATTCGCTGGGTCGCGGCAGCTCGCTCGGGATGTATAACGGCTCGTCCTTCGGCAGCGGCTTCGGCGGCGGTATGGGCGGCGGCATGATGGGCGGAATGGGCGGCGGCGGCTATGGCGGCGGGATGAGCGGCGGCTATGGCGGAGGTATGGGCGGCGGCATGGGCGGCTCGATGGGCGGAATGGGCGGCGGCATGGGTGGTGGAATGGGCGGCGGCATGGGCGCCATGGGTGGTGGGATGGGAGGTTCGCGCGGCGCGGGCGCGACCGGCTCGACCACCGCCAGCACCGGCGGCAGCCGCACCGCGGATTTCGAAAACCCGGTCAGCGTCACCGCCGACCCCGCCACCAA
>JAJXYM010000137.1 GCA_021780585.1 Deltaproteobacteria bacterium | reverse complement strand
CGAAGTCGAAGACTTCGAGCATCCCGACGACCTCGCCAAGCGGAAGAAAATCATCCATTGAGCCGCCGCTACCGTAGCGCCGGAGCGCGCCATGAACGCTGACGCGCCCGCGCCGCAAGTGCATCCGAGCGCCGTGGTCGGCCCCGGCGTGGAACTGGCCGCGGGCGTCGAGGTCGGTCCCTTCTGCCTGCTCGACGGCCAAATCCGCATCGGGGCCGGGACGCGGCTGATCGCGCACGTGACGGTGCTCGGCGATACCGCAATCGGCGCCGCCAACGTGCTCCATCCCAATGCCGTGATCGGCGACGAGCCGCAGGAGCTTGCCTACACCGGCGGTTCGCGCCGCGTGCGCATCGGCGATCGTAATATCTTTCGCGAGGGCGTGACGGTCCATCGCGGCAGCGAACACGGCGACGCGACCATAATCGGCGACGGCAACTTCTTCATGCAGAACGCGCATGTCGCCCACGATTGCCGGATTGGCGACGGCGCGATTATCGCGGGCGGCGCGTTGCTCGCCGGATGGGTCGAGGTCGGCGATCGCGCCCTGGTCTCCGGCAACTGCGTGGTCCATCAGTACGTCCGGATCGGCCGGCTCGCCATGATGCGTGGTTTGAGCCGCACCAGCCGCGACGTTCCGCCATTCTGCCTGATGGACCTGACGCATACCTTGCGCGGCGTCAACGTCGTTGGACTGCGCCGCGCGGGCGTCGACGCGGCCGCGATTCAGGCGCTGCGCCGCGCCTTTGCCGCCCTGTTCGGCCATCGCCAGAACCTCAAATCGGTCGTCGAGCGGCTGTTGGCGGACGGTCCGCCAAAAATTCCCGAGGTCGCCGAGATGATCGCGTTTATCCAGGCGAGCAAGCGCGGCGTGGCCTTCGGTCCGCGCGGCGGCGGCGATGACGGCGAATAGCGTCGCTTCGATAGTCAACGCTGCGTCTGGATGGCAATAATGGTATTGGCGGCGGCGCGCCGCGTTCCCGGTCCGGCGATAACCTGCGCGACCGGTATCGATTGGCTCATTTTTATCGTTACGTATCTCAGTTGATATTATGCGCCAGTGAGGCCGGAAGAATTTTTCGCTCCGTTGGCCCGCGTCCTGAATGGCGATGCGAGCGTTGACTTCCGCCGCGCCCGGCGGCTTCGCCTTGCCGCTCCGGGCCTGACGGAGAATCTCAGTTTATTCACGGTTGCCGGTTGGATTGCTATAATTCGTCGAGTTGCTATACGATACGCGGCGGCCGGCGGGCGTCGAATGATCGCGCCGGAGGCGAAGCGGGGCGGGGGAAACGGGTAGGCAAGTTGGGAAAACGATTCCGGCGCGGGCTGGCCGCGGCGACGATCGCGGCGGCCACGCTGCTGTTCGCGGTTTCATGCAACGTAATTTCGCGGGTATGGCAAACCAATGGCGTGGAGCCATTGAAGCGGCCCCTGGTCGCGACGCCGCCCGCCACGCGGATGATTATCTTCGCGCTCGACGGCGCCGGCTACGGCCAGTTCATGGCCGCCGTCCGCTCGGGCGACGCGCCCAATATCGCCGCGGTCCTTGGCAAAGAGGGCGCGGGCGGCCTGTTCCAGCATGGCTATGCGGCGCCCGACGCGATTAGCATGCTGCCGGCCAGCACCGTCGCCGACTGGTCGGCGATTTTCACCGGCGCGCCGCCGGCGTGGAACGGAGTCGCGGGCAACGAATGGTTCGAACGCGAGCGGATGGTCTTCCATGCGCCGGTGCCGATTTCGACGCGGGACACCACCGACCTCGGCCGCGCGATCGACGACGATTTGCTCGGCAGGACGTTGCGCGTCCCCACCCTCTATCAACTGCTCGGCGTCAACAGCAATGTCTCGCTGTTGCTGGTCTATCACGGGGCCACCGTCTACACGACGGTCGGCACGATAGGCATCTTCGATATCTTTGGCGATTACCTCAAAGGCACGTTCGACCATGAGGAGCCGGAACGAACGGTCGCGGCGGCGGTCGATCGGAGTTCCGTGCCCAAGCTGCTCGACGCGATCGAGCGGACCGGCGTGCCCAATCTGCAGGTGATATATTTTCCCGGAATCGACGCCTATACCCATGGCTCGCCCGATCCGCTGGTCGCGCAGACCCGCTATATCGAGCGCGTGACCGATCCGCTGGTCGGACAGGTGCTCGACGAATATCGCAAAAAGGGCGCGCTCGACGGCGCGTATATCGTCTTTATCGCCGACCACGGCCACACCCCGACGATCGCCGACGATCGCCACGCGCTGGGAACCGGTCCCGAATCGCCCTTTGCGGTGGTGCGCGACGCCGGCTTTCGCGTGCGTCCGGCGCAAATCAATTTGGCCTCCAGCCAGCAGGATTTTCAGGCCGTGCTCGCCTATCAGGGCTTCATGGCCTACGTTTACCTGGCCGATCGTTCGACCTGTCCGAATCCCGGCGATCGCTGCGACTGGAGCCGGCCGGCGCGCATGCGCCAGGACGTGATGCCGGCGTTGCGCGCGATTTACAAGGTCAACCGGACCGGCCGGCCCTATCCGCGCCTCAAAGGCGCGATCGATTTGATTTTTGCGCGTCGCCCGGCGATTCCGGGTCAAATCGCGCCGCCGTTCGAGATTTTCGACGGCCGCGGGCTCGTGCCGATCCGCGACTACCTGCGGCGCCATCCGCGCCCCGACCTGATCGACCTCGAGCGCCGGATGAAGTGGCTGGGCTTCGGCCAATATGGCGACCGCGCCGGCGATATCGTCCTGCTGGCGCGCACCGGGGCCAACGTTCCGATCGAGCGGCGCTTCTACTTCGCCGCCGTGCCGCACTACTCGTGGCATGGCAGCGCCGGCATCCTCGACAGCCATATCACCTTCGTGCTGGCGCGCGAGGGCGGCGACGGCGTCGCGATGCGCCGGATCGTCGATCGGGCGGCGGCTGGGGATTTGCGCGCCGACGGCCATATCTATGAGAAGGACCTGACGCCGATCGTGCGCGCGATCTTCAAGCGCTGACCCTCCGCCCGTCCGCGCGCCCGGCGCGGCGACCGCCCTTGCCGACCCGCGCTCAGGCTGGCAAGAATGGAACGATCCGCCGCCGTCCATCGCCGGACGCGCCGGAGGTCCGGTAAAGCCGCTATGCCGAAGAAAATCCGTTTTGCGCTCGGGGCCGGCCTGATGGTCGCCGCGATCGCCTATCTAATCGTCACGGCGGTGCGCAATACCGCCGAATACTATCTCACCGTCGGCGAGGTGAAGGCGCGCCAGTCCGAACTCGCCGGCCAGACGCTGCGGGTCGCCGGCCGCGTCGTTCCGGGCACGATTTCGTGGAATCCCGAAACGCTCACGCTCGCGTTCGGAATTACCCAGCCGCCCGCGCAGGACGCGCCCGCCGGCGTCCAGCCGGTCGCGATCACGGCGGCAGCGGCCGTCTTCCACGTGATTTGCCGCGGCCAGCCCAAGCCCGATATGTTCGCCCCCGGCCGCGATGTGATCGTCGAAGGCGCGCTTGCCTCCGACGGCACGATCCAGGCGCGCCAGGTCCTTACCAGTTGCCCCTCGAAGTACGCGCCCAAGCAGCCCGCGACGGCGCCATAGGATAAAAGGTCCGCGATGCCGCTTATCGGTCAACTCGCGCTCGCGCTCGCGCTGATTCTCGCCGCCTACTCGATTATCGCCAATCTGGTCGGCGCGCGCCGCTCGCTTCCCGCCCTGCTCGCCAGCGGCCGCCACGCCGTATGGGCCACCTGCGCGATGGTCACGGTCGCCGTCGCCGCGCTCTGGACTTCGCTCCTGCGCAGCGATTTCTCGCTCGAATACGTCGCCTCCTACACCAGCGCCTCGCTCCCGACCTTCTACAAAATCACCGCGCTATGGGGCGGCCAGCAGGGTTCGCTGCTGCTATGGACCTGGCTGCTCACGATCTTCACCGCGATCGCCGCCTTCCAGAACCGCCGCCGCAATCCCGAAATCGCCCCCTACGCGCTCGTCGTCCTCGCCGCGATCGCGATCTTCTTCCTCGGGATGCTCAACTTCGTCACCCGCCCGTTCGATATGCTGGCCGCCGTCGCGCCCGACGGGCAGGACCTCAACCCGCTGCTGCAGAACTACTGGATGGCGATCCATCCGCCGTCGCTCTACACCGGCTATGTCAGCGCCAGTGTGCCGTTCGCCTTCGCCGCGGGCGCGCTGATCACCGGCCGGCTCGACGACTCGTGGATCCGCTCGACCCGCCGCTGGGCGATCTTCTCATGGTTCTTTCTGACGCTGGGGAATCTGTTCGGCGCGCGCTGGGCCTATGAAGTCCTCGGCTGGGGCGGCTACTGGGCGTGGGACCCGGTCGAAAACGCCGCCTTCATGCCGTGGCTCGTGATGACCGCGTATCTCCATTCGGTGATGATCCAGGAGCGCAAGGACATGCTCAAGGTATGGAACCTTGTGCTGATCGGGATGGCCTTCGCGCTCACGCTGTTCGGCACCTTTATCACCCGCAGCGGCGTGATCTCTTCGGTCCATTCCTTTACCCAATCGGGCCTTGGACCCTATTTCCTCACCTTCCTGATTATCGTCGTGCTGGCCTACAGCGCGATGCTGATCGTGCGCGTGCCGAAACTGCGCTCGCCGGCCGAATTCGAATCGTATCTGTCGCGCGAGGCCGCCTTCCTCTTCAACAATCTGGTCCTCGTCGGCATCGCCTTCGCGGTCTTCTGGGGCACGCTCTTCCCCGTCCTGTCGGAGGCCGTGCGCGGCGTCAAGATTACCGTCGGCCCGCCGTTTTTCGATAAGGTCAACGCCCCCCTCGCGCTCGCGCTGATCTTCCTGATGGGCTTCGGGCCGCTGATCGCGTGGCGCCGCTCGTCGCTCGGCAATCTCGCGAAGACTTTCGCCTCGCCCGCGCTCTTCGGACTGGTCACCGGCGGATGCGCTTTCCTTGCGGGATTGCGCCAATGGTACGTGCTGGCGGCGCTCTCGCTCGCCGCTTTCGTGCTCGGCACGATCGTCGTCGAATTCCGCCGCGGCGTCGGCGCGCGCCGCCATCTGGTGAAGGAGTCCGCCCCGGCCGCGATCGTCAATCTCGTCGCCAAGAATAATCGCCGCTACGGCGGCTACATTATCCATGTCGGCGTGGTGCTCGCCTTCATTGGAATCGTCGCCTCGTCGTATTTCCGCACCGAAGTCAAAAAGAGCGTGCGCGAGGGCGAGACCTTCCAGGTCGGCCCCTACGACCTCGAATACCTCGGGATCGAAACCACCGAAACTCCTCACGTCGAAACCTCGCGCGCCCGGATCGAAGTTCGCCGCAATGGCCGGCCGGTCGCGATGATGCTGCCGGCCAAGCTCTTCTTCAAGCGTAATCAGCAGCCCGCGACCGCCGTCGCGATCCGCTCGACCCCGGCCGCCGACCTCTACGTCGTGCTTGCCGGAATCGACGATCAAACCGGCCTCGCCACCTTTCAGGTCTTTCTCACGCCGTTGGTCTTCTGGCTCTGGGCGGGCGGAATCGTGATGGCGTTCGGCACCGTGATCGCCATGTGGCCCAATGTGCGCGAGCGCGCCGCGATCGCCGCGACCGTCCGCGCCGCCGCCGCAACGCCCGCCGTCGGCGAGCCGCTGCGGAGGCGCGCCTGACCGCGATGGCCGCGCGTCCGTATCGTCCTCTCGCCCGCGCCGCGCTGGTCGCCGTCGCCGCGTTCGCGCTGATGCTGCCGCTGGCCGTCGCCGCCGCGCCCACCGTCACCACCCAGGAAGTCGCCGAGGCCCTCACCTGCCAGTGCGGATGCGGCCTGACGGTCGCCAACTGTAACCATCCGAACTGCGAATTCTCCGTGCCCGCCCGCGAACAGATCGATTCGATGCTCCGTCGGGGCATGAGCGGCCCGGAGATAATCGGCTTTTTCCGCGTCAAATACGGCGAAAAAATCCTCTCCGCGCCGACCACCCACGGCTTCAATCTGCTCGCCTGGATCATGCCGTTCGCCGCGTTGTTCGCCGGCGGCGCATTGGTCGCGGTCGCGCTCGGCCGCTGGCGCGCGCGGCCCGATCGATCGGCCGCGGGCGACGGTCGCGCCACCGTTGACGCCTATGACGCTGAAATTCGCCGCCGGCTGGAACGGGACCTGCGCGAGGGCCTCTGAGCCGTGTCGTTCTATCTTGCCGCGATCATGATTGTCGCCGCCGTCGCGCTGTTCGTCGCCGCGCCGCTGGTCGAAGGCGTGCGCTCGCGCCGGCGCGCCGCGCCGCCGGGCGACGCCGAACGCTTCGAGCATCAGCGCGCGCTGGCGCTTCAGGGGCTGCGCGAACTCGAATTCGATCACGAGATGGGCAAGCTCGACGAGGCCGATTACGCCGCGCTTAAAGGCACGCTCGAAAATCGCGCGCTGGCCGCGATGGCCGCGCTGGATCGCCTCTCCGCGCCGCCTTCGGCGAACCGCGCCACCCCTGTCATGCCGGAGCCCGAGGCGACTGACCCGCTCGCGCGGCCGTCCCCCGCGAACCGCGCCGCCCGCGTCATGCCCGGACCTGACCGAGGCGCCCAGCTCGCGCCATCTGCCGAGCAGGACGCCACCCCTGTCATGCCCGGGCTTGACCCGGGCATCTCGCGCGCGCCCGGCGCGCGCACCCGCGCGAGCTGCTGCCCGCGATGCGGAGGCGCGCTCGAATCCCAGGGCAATTTCTGTCCGGCTTGCGGCGCGCCGCTCGACGCGCCCGCCGCCGCGCGGGCACGCTGATGGACGCGCCGCTGATCGAGGCGCGCGGCCTGTTCAAGAGCTTCGGCGCGACGCCCGTGCTGCGCGGGGTCGAACTTGAAGTCGCGCCCGGCCGTGGCCTGATCATTATCGGCCGCAACGGCGCCGGCAAATCCACGCTGCTCCGGCTACTCGCCGGCCTCGGCGCGCCCACCGCCGGCGACGCCCGCCTGTTCGGCGTCTCGAGCCGCAAACTCGAACCCTCCGCGCGCCGCCGGCTCGGGATGCTGACGCATCAGAGCTACCTCTATCCCAACCTCACCGCGCGCGAGAACCTCGAATTTTTCCGCGCGCTCTACCGTGTCGCCGCCGCGCCCACCGAGATCCCCCGCTGGCTCGAGCGCGTCGGCCTCGCTCGCTTCGCCGACGAGCGCGTGCGCGCCTTCTCGCGCGGGATGGAGCAGCGGCTCGCGCTCGTCCGCGCGCTGATCCATCGCCCGGACGCGCTGCTGATGGACGAGCCGTTCGCTGCGCTCGATCCCGACGGCGCCGAACTCGCCGCGACGCTGATTCGCGAGGCGCTGGAACGCGGCTGCGCGGTCGCTCTCACCGCCCATCGCGAGCTCGATTTTGCCGCCGACCGCTGCGTCTCGCGCGAACTCGTCCGCGGCCGGCTGCTCGATTCCGGCGCCGCGCCCGCCCGCACTGACGCCGAACCGCGCCTCGCTCATGCGGCGGATGCGCGCTGACCCGCCGATGGCCGGTTTCGTCGCGGTCTTGCGCAAGGATCTGACGCTGGAGCTGCGCGGCGGCGAAAGCACGCTCGCGCTGGTCGCGCTCTCGATCCTGATCCTGATCGTGATGGTCTTCGCGCTGAATCCTGTCGGCGGCGCCGCTGATGCGCCGATCGCGGCGGGCGCGCTGTGGGTCGCGATGATCTTCGCCGGGATGGCCGGCGCCGCCCGCGTCGTGCTCGCCGAACGCGACAACGGCTGCCTCCGCGCGCTCTATCTGAGCCCGCTCGATCGCGGCGCGCTCTTTCTCGCCAAGCTCGCCGCCGCCTCCATCTTCATGGTCGTCGCGGAAGCGGCCGTGGTCGTGATGCTGGTCTTGTTCTTCAATCTCGATTTCGACGGGCGGCTGGCCCGGATGCTTCCGGCGCTGGCGCTCGGCCTGGTCGGTTTCGCCGCGCTCGCAACGCTGCTCGCCGCGATCTCCGGCCGGGTCCATGCCGGCGACCTGCTGATGCCGCTGTTGGCCGTCCCGCTGTACGTGCCCGCGCTGATCGCCGGCGTCAAGGCCAGCGCCGCCGCGCTCGCCGGCGCGCCGTGGAGCGCGCTCGCCGATTGGCTCCGCATCATGGCGGCCTTCGACGTGCTCTTTATCGCCGCCGGCTTTATCCTGTTCGAACATCTGCTGGGTGAGGATTGATCGCCGCCGATGGGTAATTCGTTCACGCGCGCGCTCGCCGCTTTGACCGGCCTGCTGATGCTCGCCGCGATCTATATGACCTTCGCCTTCGTGCCGACCGAGGCCGAACAGGGTATCGTGCAGCGCATCTTTTACTTTCACGTC
>JAJXYM010000168.1 GCA_021780585.1 Deltaproteobacteria bacterium | reverse complement strand
GCGCGTATCGCTGGGCAACAGCCCCCGCACGTCGCTCAGGATAATCAGCGCCCGCGCCTGGGCCATCTCCGCGACCAGCGCCGACAGCACGTCGTTGTCGCCCATGCGGATTTCCTCGACCGCGACGGTGTCGTTCTCGTTGACGATCGGGATCGCGCCGGCGGCGAGCAGCGCCGCGATCGTGCGGGTCGCGTTGAGGCGGCGTCCGCGCTCGGCCACGTCCTGATGGGTCAGCAGGAGTTGGGCGACGGTGCGGCGATGCTCGTCGAAGGCTTTCGCCCATTGCCGCATCAGTTCGATTTGCCCCGCCGCGGCGGCGGCCTGGCGTTCGGCGAGCGTGGTGGCGCGGCCGCGCAGACGCGCCCGGCCGGCGGCGATCGCGCCCGAGGTCACCAGCACGATTTCGCGTCCGGCGCGGGTTAGCTCCTCGATTTGGCGGGCGAGTTCGGCGATTACGTCGGCGCGCAGACCCTCCTGATCGGACAGCACCGCGCTGCCGACCTTGACCACGACCCGGCGCGCCCCGGCGAGCAGCTCGCGCTTATGGTTCAACTGGGGCATGCGGCGGCCTCATGCGCCGCGCCGCCGAGCCGCGCCGCAATCGCGGCGACCAGCGGGGCGAGCCCGATTCGACTCTCCGCCGAGATCACGAAGGTCTCGAGTCCGCTATCGGCGGCGATTGCGCGGGCGCAACGTTCGGCCGCGTCCGCTTCGGCCAAATCGAGCTTGTTCAGCGCGATCAGCGCCGGCCGCGCGGTCAGCGCCGGGTCGAAGGCCGCGACCTCGCGCCGGACGATCGCGTAATCGCGCTCCGGATCGCCAGTCAGGTCGAGCACATAGACCAGCACGCGGGTGCGCTTGAGATGGCGCAAAAAACGGATTCCGAGGCCGAGGCCGAGATGCGCTCCTTCGATCAATCCGGGGATGTCGGCGAGGGTGAACGATTCCTCGTCCGAGACGCGCACCCGGCCGAGATTCGGCGTCAGCGTCGTGAACGGATAGGACGCGACTTTCGGCCGCGCCGCGCTGAGCGCGCCGAGCAGGGTGGATTTGCCGGCGTTGGGCAGTCCGACCAGGCCGGCCTCGGCCACCAGCCGCAGCTCGATTCGCACCCAGCGGCGTTCGCCGGCGCCGCCGGGAGTCGCGATCCGCGGGGCGCGCCGGGTCGACGAGACGAAGTGCATGTTGCCGAGACCGCCCGCGCCGGCTTTGGCGATCACCGCGCGCTCGCCCGGCATCACCAGGTCCGCCAGCCGCGCGCCGGACTCCTCGTCGAAAGCGAGGGTGCCGGGCGGGACGCGGACGATCAGGTCGTCGCCCTTATGGCCATATTGTTGTTTGCCGCGCCCAGGCTCGCCGTCACGGGCGATCAGGCGCGGCTTGTACTTGAAGTCGAGCAGCGTCGACAAGCCTTCGTCAACTTCGAAAATCACTTCGCCGCCGCGGCCGCCGTCGCCGCCGGCCGGTCCGCCGAAGGGGCGATATTTCTCGCGCAGGAACGCGATCGCGCCGTCGCCGCCCTTGCCGGCCTGCACATAGACTCGCGCTTCGTCGATAAACCGCATCGGTCAGGTAAAATTATAGCAAGCGCAAGGATCGTTCGCGCGCCGAAGCGGCCCGATTCGCCGGCTGCGAGGGTTCGCGACCGGCGGCCGGCGCGCCGCATCCTACAGGCACAGCTCGGCCAGCGTGCGCAACGCCTCGATTTGCGTCGTGCCGATAATCATCGTGCCGATCGGCGCGGTTTTCCATGCGGCAAGCTGCTCTCTAATATGCTCGCGCGGTCCCACCAGCGCGACGGCGTCGACCAGCTCGTCGGGCACGGCGGCGGCGGCTTCCTCCTTGCGGCCCGACAGATACAGATCCTGAAGCTGGGTCGCGAGGTCGTCGTAGCCGAAATTGCGCACGTAGCTGTTGTAAAAGTTCCGATTACGCGCGCCCATCCCGCCGATATACAGCGCCAGGCTCGCCTTGATTGGCGCGCGGCACTTGGCCAGATCCGCGCCCATATGGCACGGCACGTACGGCGCCAAATCGAAGCTCGCGATATTCTTGCCGCCGCCCGCCCGGGCGAAGCCGGCCTCCAGATGCGGCTGATAGAGCCGGCCGTACCATTGCGGGCTCATCCAGACCGGGATCACGCCGTCGGCGAGTTCGGCCGCCAGCTCGATTCCCCTGGGGCTAATCGAGGCGGTGTAGATTTTCATGTCGGGACGGCCGTGCAGGATACTGCGCAGCGGCTTGCCCAGACCGCTCGCGTCCGCGCCCTGGTAGGGAATCTGATACTCCTTGCCCTTGAATTCGAGCGGTTTCTCACGCGCCAGAATAAGCTTGAGAATCTGAATGTATTCCCGATAGCGCTGAAGCGGCTTGCCGTAGGCTACACCGTGCCAACCTTCCACCACCTGCGGGTTCGACGGTCCCAGCCCGATAATGAAGCGTCCGCCCGAGAGCCCGTCCAGGGTCATCGCGGTCATCGCCGTCATCGCGGGCGTTCGCGCGTGCATCTGCATGATTCCCGCGCCCAGTTTGATTTTCGTCGTGCGCGCGCCGATCCAGGCGAGAAAGGTGATTACGTCGGAGCCGTAGGCCTCGCCCGACCACACCGAGTCGTAGCCGAGCCGTTCGGCTTCGAGGATCAGGTCCATCGTCTGGGCCATCCGCGGACCGGAATAGGCGGTGTTCAATCCGAGTCGCATAGGAATTCCTCCCTCGGGCGCGAGTATAGCCGGGAAAATTGAAAAAGCCCCACGGTTTCCCGCGGGGCTTCCGATATCATGGAAAACGCGCCGTCGATTAGGAAGCGGCCGCGGAGCTCTCCGTCTCGGCGACGACGGCCGGCGCCGCTTCGACGCTCACCTGGCGTTTGTCGCCGTGATAGGCCTCGTATTTCACGGTGCCGGCGACCATCGCGTAAATCGTGTAATCGCGCCCCATCCCGACGTTGCGTCCCGGATGTATCCGCGTGCCGAGTTGGCGGACGAGAATGTTGCCGGGAATCACGGATTGGCCCGCGTAGACCTTGATTCCGCGCCGCTGGCCCGGACTGTCACGGCCGTTGCGGGTCGAGCCTTGTCCCTTTTTATGCGCCATTGGGAGTTACCTCGCTTAAGCGGGCTGAGCGCCGCTGGCGCCCGCCCCGGCGCCATGTTCGATCGCTTCGATCCGCAGGACCGTGAGTTCCTGCCGATGGCCGCGTTTGCGCCGATAGTTCTTGCGCCGCTTTTTCTTGAATACCAGCACTTTCGTGCCGCGCGGCTGGCCAATAATTTTCGCCCGCACCGAGGCGTTGGCCACGCGCGGCGCGCCGATCGCGTTGACTTCGCCGTCGCTGACCGCCAACACGTCGCCCAACGCGACTTCCGCGCCGACCTCGCCCGCGATCCGCTCCACCACAATCTGATCGCCGGGACCGACGCGGTATTGCTTACCGCCCGTTTTTACTATGGCAAACATTGCTTTAGCCTGAACCGCCAAAAGTATCCGAAACCCCGCCGGCCGTCAATCGACCCGGCTCACGACCGTGAAACGCCCGCTCGCCCGGAATTTTCTCGAAACGCGGGCCGCGCCGGCGTCGCCCGTCAGCCGGCGGCTCCGACCGATCAATCCAACCCCAGCCGTTCGCGGCCCTCCGGCGAAATCATCTGCGGATTCCACGGCGGCTCCCAAACCAGATCGACGTTGGCTTCGGCGATCCCGGGAATCGACAGGAGTTTTTCACGCGCGTCGAGCGCGATCGAGGCGCCCATCCCGCAACCCTGGGCGGTCAGCGTCATTTTAACGTCAACGCGGCTCGTGCCGTCACTCTGGGGACTCAATTCCATACCGTAGACCAGACCCAGATCGACAATATTGACCGGAATTTCCGGGTCATAGCAGGTCTTGAGCCGCTCCCAGACCATCGCTTCGACGTCGCCGCCGGAGGCGGTCGCGCCGCCCGCGTCTTCCGGCGTTTTGCCGAGCGCGTCGGCGTCCCTGCCGGCGATCCGGTACAGGCCGCCGTAAGCCGGAACCTGGAGCGTGAAGGTTCCCCCCAGCGCCTGCGTGATAAAGACTTCAACGCCCTTTTCGAGCGTTATTTTATGGCCGGCCGGAATCTGCACCGCCTCGCATTCGCGTATTAGTTCGACTCGTTCCATATTTCGCCAACCTCAATCGGCGGCCTTCCATTTTATGACGCGACGCCGGCGCGCGCCAGCGCCTCGCGCGCGGCCCGCCCGTCGCCTAAAATACCTCGGGCGTCAAGTTGCGCCACTTGGTTGATCTTCGCGCAGGGCATATCATTAAATGGAGAACACCCGGACCGGATCGAAGGCCGCAGCTAATTTATTGCATGTGTGCATATAAGAAAATATTAAATTAGCCGTGCCGATGGGGTGTCCAGTTCAGACTATCGGGCCGCAGACGAGCCGGACGTTTTTCAAGCCGGACGGGAGGAGGAGGGGCATATGAGGCGATGGCTGGCGAGGGTGGGGGCGTTAACGGCGGCGGCGGTCCTGATTGCGGCGACGGCGCCGATAATCATGGCGGACGATCTCACGGTCACGCGCGGCGCGGGCGACGGAGGCGTGGCGCGCGAACGGGAGATCCGGGACATCAAAAGTGAGATTCACCGTCTGGAACAACGCGTCGATCAACTCGAAAACGAAAACGGCCAACTGAAGAAGTCCAACGCCGAGTTGAAGCAGAACGCGGACAAGCTGCAAACCTCGACCACCCAGCAGCTTTCCGAGATCCAGTCGCGCGCGAGCGCGCCGCCGTCGCCGGCGGATTTCATGGACGCGATGAACCGCTTCCTCGGTCGTTATCGCTTCACGCTGGTGGGCGGTGCGGCCGGCAGCTATATCTACGACCGCAAGAGCAATACCAACACCTTCGCGCTCGACCTCGAGCCGATTATCCTCTGGCAGTTGAGCGACAAACTGCTCTTCGAAGGCACGATCGAGGCCAATCTGCCAGCCGGATCGTCGGCCGATTATCAGCTTCCGGTCGCGGATTTCCAGTATTTCCTGAACGATTACGCCGAGTTGGTGATGGGCATTTTCGATCAGCCGTTCGGCGACTGGTACGAGGATCAAAGCCCCTTCTGGGTGAATCGTTTCATCACCGCGCCCCTGCCCTACAACGTCGGTTCGCTGATTCCGCCGACCGAGGTCGGACTGCAACTGCGCGGCGGCTTCCAATGGGGCGAGATGGGGCAGGTCGCCGATTACACGATATGGAGCGGCAACGGTCCTGGTTATACCAACGCGACCTGCGGTTCGAACACACCGCCCAGTCCGCTGCCGGATTGCTCGACGACCACGGCCCTGGTCGGCGACACGCTGGTCTCGGACAACAATATCCGCCTGAATACTCATTCGCCGGGCTTCGGCGGGCGCTTCCGGGTCTATCCGTTGCCGGCCGATTCGAATTTCGGCCGACTGGAGCTCGGCGCCTCGACCTTCGACGGGAAATGGCTGGACGGCTTCTGGCTCACCTCGTGGGGAGTCGATTTCAACTATTTCCGCGACAATCTGCAGGCGCGCGGCGAATGGATCCAGACTTACCGCCAGATGCCGCAGGGACTCGGCGCCGACAATCGCCAGGGATGGTATGTGCAGGCGGGCTATTTCCTGACCGGCCTGCAAGTGCCGCTGCTGCCCTCGGAACTCGATCAGTATATCGACCGGCTGGAGCCGCTGATTCGCTATTCCGGAATCAATCAGCGCGCGACCGTGCTCGGCAATGTCATCACCACGCCCGGAATCGGGTTCACCGGTTCGCCGGCGCTGTATGCTCCGCACGCGCGCGAGGTCGCGGTGGGGCTGGATTACTGGTTCGCACCCTCGATCGTCTGGCAGAACGAGTTGGATCTCGAACTGCCGCGCGCCGGCGGCTTCTACAGCGATACCGGCCAGGCGGTGGGCGCCTATCCGAACGATCGCGCCTTCGTCTCGCAATTCGCGGTGGGGTTCTGACCATGGAGGCGCATCGGATGAGCCGGTTGATCAAATTCGGAATGATGGCGGCGCTCGCCGCGATTGCGCTCGTCCCGCTCGCGCCGCGCCATGCGCGGGCGGCCGAGATGACGCCCGCGCAGCAGAAGCGGCAAATGTTCCGGCGCGGCGCGCAACTGTGGCCGATTTATTGCAACACTTGCCACAATGCGCGTCCCGGTGGGGAATTCTCGCCCACGGAATGGAACATGATCATCATGCATATGCGCACGCAGGCGAATCTGCCGCCGCAGGACGCGAACGCGATACTGGAATATCTGAAAGCTTCCCGATGAGCCGCGGCGGCGGACCGCTCGCGGCCGCGGACTGGCGCCAAGCCTTCGGACGACCGGAGGCTCGGCGCCGCGCGGAACCCGGGAATTGGCAAGAGGAGTAGTATGGCGAGTAAATTGGCGGTTGTGGGCCTCGCGAGCGCACTGGCTATCGGTCTGTGCATCGTCAGGCCGGCGCGCGCGCATGCGCAGGACGCGTCGATGGATTTCAAGATCTATTGTTCGCGATGCCATGGTGAAAACGGCAAGGGCGACGGTCCCGACGCGGGCACGCTCAAGACTCCGCCGCGCAATTTCACCGATTGCGCGACCATGTCGAAAATTTCCGACGCCACCATGTTCAAGGCGATCAAGGACGGCGGCGCCGCCGTGAATCTGCCCAACGACATGCCGTCGTGGTCCGCCGGACTGGACGACGACGAAATTCACGGGCTGATGGCCTATATCCGCAAATTCTGCAAGCAATAGGCGGCCGGGAGATGGTTATGGCGATGGCGGACGAAGCGCAAAAATACTCAGTGCCGGCCGGAGCGCGCGCGGGACGCGTCGCGGCGCGCGTAATGGCTATTACGATCACGCTGGCGGGACTGCTCGCGATCGCGGCGGGCGCCGCCCGCGCGGAACAGCACGTCTTCACCGTGACGTCCGAACGCAAACGCGTTTCGATCGGCGCGGGCATGACCTACGACGCGTGGACCTACGACGGCGCCGTGCCCGGTCCGGTCCTGCGCGTCAAGCAGAACGAAGACGTGACCATCCATCTGCAAAACCGCACCAGCGAGGCGCACGGCATCGATATAATGGCGGCGCAGATTTCGCCGAAGCATTTCAGCGGCGATCCGACGGGCGCGGTCGATTACTCATTCAAGGCGAGCGTGCCCGGCGTATTCGACTATCATTGCAGCGCCATCCCGGTGCTCGACCATGTCGCCAGCGGGATGTACGGAATGATGATAATCGATCCGACGGCGGGATGGCCGAACGGACCGGCGCAGGAGCTGACGATTATCCAGGGCGAGTTTTACGGCAAGCCCAACGACAAGGGCCTGGTGGTCGCGGACCACACCAAGATGCTCGCGGCGGAGCCGGACTTCATCGTATTCAACGGCGCGCTCAGCCGCTACGGCGCGTCGAGTCCGATCGAAATCAAGACCGGCAAGCTCACGCGGATCTTTTTCGTCAACGCGGGACCGAACCTCGCGTCGACCCTGCATATTTCCGGCGTGATTTTCAGCACCGTCTATCAGAGCGGCAATCCGGCCAACGCGCTGCATGACATTCCGAGTTTTTCGCTTGCGCCGGGACAGGGCGCGGTATTCGAATTCACGATCACCGAGCCCGGCGACTATCGCTTCGCGGACAGCGCCGGCGCCCATTCGTATAAGGGCGCGCTGGGCATTATCCGCGCCACGCCCTAGCCGCGCGTGCGCCGGTCGCGCGGCGACCGGCGCTTCATAACCGCCCCGCAAGTCTGGTAGATCGAAGGGATTGCGAAAACGGCGCGCCGAGCGATCTCCAGACGCGCCGGGGTGGCGCGGATGGAAGGCGATTTTGGCGGCGCTGACGAGGCCGAGGCCGCGGCGGCAACGGGCGATTTATCCACTGACGGCGAGCGCCGCGGCGCGCCGATGCCGCACGCGGGCGCGCGCGAAAAGCTCCGCGCGTGGCTTGCGGCCCATCCGGGCGGCGCTGACGCCAATGAGCTGACGGGGCTGCTGTTCAAGGGCGCCGGCCGCGATCCGGAACTGGGCGCACGCCTGATTCACGGCCTGCTCGGCGACCATCCCGAATGCGTCTTCGACGCCGCGACCGGACTGTGGTCGCTGCGGGCCGCCGCGTCGCTCAAGATTCCGCTGGAGCGGGCGCGCTTCGTCGTGGTCGATCTCGAAACCACGGGGGGACGCGCGGCGCCGGATTCGATCATCGAGATCGGCGCCTGCGAGCTGATTGGCGGGCGCGTCGGGCGAAGCTTCGCGACGCTGGTGCG
>JAJXYM010000079.1 GCA_021780585.1 Deltaproteobacteria bacterium | reverse complement strand
GGGCGCTCTCGCGCGTCGGACGCGCGCGCCGCCGGGTCGCCGCCCAGGTCACGCCGCGGGGGGCGCGGCGCGCCGTCCGCTGAGCGGCGCGCAGCGATACGAAGCGGCGATGTCGCAGAAGCCGAACGTCGAAAACCGCTGGTGGGTCGAAACCAGCCTCAAGCGTCCCCGCCAGGCGCGCGCCGAAGCCGAGCTCCCGCAATTGCCGGTCGCGATGAGCTTTTACACCGTCGCCAAAGACTACGATCAGGATCGCGCCAAGGACGATCTCACCGACAATAATCTGCGCCTCGCGCGCGCGGCCAATCCTCCCGCCGGCGATTGGGCCTACGTGCCGATGACCGAGGAGCAATGTCCGCCGCGGATGGTCAAGCGGGTCAAGGAGGAATTCCGCATTCCGCGCGAGGCTCGCGGCGTAATTCTTGATCACGGCCGCCTGCTGCGCCTGCTCATCTGCGGGCCCGAACTCGAGGACTGGATGATCGACGTGACGCTCAGCGACGAGCCTTCGGTCGACGTCTACGTCTGGAGCGTGATGTATCGGGAGCGGCTGTTTCGGCGCGCCGAAGACGCGCTCAAGCAGGCGCGGCGATGGGCGATTAATCTGCTGCGCAATCCGCCGCCGCGCGACGAACCGTTTCGCGGCGCGCTGCTGTAACCCCGCGGCCCGCCGATAACTCCACGGCGGCTCGGGATACGTCGCCGCGGCGGCGTCGCTCAAGAGGGATTCTCCGCTTGCGCCCCAAACAGACCACCGCTGGCGCCAGCGGTGGTCAAGAACGGAATTTCTCGCCGATCCTAATCCCCCCTCAGACCTGCGAATCCGCGGCCAACCGGCGGGTCGCCGCCTGTTCGCCGCCGGAATGCAGGAACGGCACGGAGCGGCCCGTGAGCATCATGTTCCAATAGAGCCACGGCAGTCCGTAGCGCTTGAGGAGCCACATGTCGCGGCGCTCCTTGATCGTGTTGATGAAGGGGATGGTCGGCGTGGGCTTGCCCCCGTAATCGAACTCGCACAGCAGCATCCTGCCGTATGCGGTGACGATCGGGCACGCGACGTAGCCATCATAGGACGCCCGCGGTTCCTTGCCGCCGATTACGCTCAGCAGGTTCGCCGCCACCGCCGGGGCTTGCTTGCAGGCCGACGCTCCCGTCTTGGCGTTCGGCGTATTCGCAACGTCGCCGAGCGCGAAGACGTTCTGATAGCCGGGATTACGCAGCGTGAATTGGTCGACCTTGATAAAACCCTCGAGCGGTCTTTGCGGATCGGCCAGCGCGCTATCGCGGACGAATTCGGGGGCGCCCTGTGGCGGGACCGCATGCAGCATGTCGTACTGGATCGTAACCCGGCGGCCCGGCTCATTTTTTAACGCAAAAACGGCCTCCCGCCGCCGCGGATGCACCGCGACCAGTTCATGACCGTAGCGCGCGTCGATCCCATAGCGTTCGACCACCCGATTCAGCACCGCGGCGTACTCGGGGATTCCGTAAATCGACGGCATCGCTGAGCCGTAAATCACGTTCGCCCGGCCGACCCCGCTTTTCCGAAAGTAGTCCGCGGCGAGATACATGATCTTCTGAGGAGCGCCGGGGCATTTGATCGAACCGCCCGGCATATGAAACAGCGCGACGCCGCCCTTGAAGTTCTTGATCAGCTCCCAGGTCCGGGGCGCGCGATCGTAAAGGTAATTGGTCGACGCATGCGGCGAGTCAATCGCTTCCCGCAGTCCGGGAATCGCCTCCCACATGAACCGGATACCAGCGGCGACCACCAGAAAATCATATCCGACGCTTTTGGCCGACGTGGTCAGGACACGATTGTGCTCCGGGTCGAGTTCGCTCACCGCGTCCTTGATCCAGTGCGCTCCGGCGGGGATGCATCGCCGCTCGTCGCGCATGCTCGCCTCTTTCGCGACCACGCCCGCCCCGACCAAAGTCCATAGGGGTTGATAGTAATGACGATGCGACGGTTCGATGATCGCCACATCGGTCTGGCCAGCGCGAATCAGCCGGGCCGCCACGGCCAAGCCGGCGGCGCCGCCGCCGACGATCAGAATCCGGTGATGTAAATGCTCCAAATTAGATTACTCCATGAGTCATTTTTGTCATGAAATTAACGCATCTTGCGTGCCATCGGCGTAATGCCCGCGAAAACCTCCATTCAGTGAAATAACTGAGGCTGGAAAAGAACTTTTTCGTTCGAGCGCACAATTGCGCCGAGCTTCGCTCATGTAGCGATCGGTTACAGTGACGCACTCGGAGTCAACCGCCGGCGTGATCTCCGTCGCCTCCGCATCGAGCGAGTGGTTATTTCTGGAGTGCGCCCTGATGGCGCGTCAGCCTGAGCGGAAGCGCCGCAGCCGGAATTGGCCTCCGGCGATCGTCAAAAAAATGGCGCATCGGCGCCGCCAGGATTTTGTCGCTTCACGCCCGAATCGCGATACGCCGCCGGTCTCGGGCGACCGGGCGATAGCCGCTTGGGACGAGTTAATCCGCATTCAGCGAAACTGGTCATGATCAGGGCAAGTTGTGCGTCTCCGCGCGTTTCGGACGCGTGACGCTGGAGCGCGATTTGCTCCGTCGATAGGCGAATCCGCCGGCGCTCTCCCGCAATTCTCCATGCGCCCGCCGATCGAGAAACGATGATCCAGCGAATAAGGATTCGTTCGATGGCGCGGCGCGCGCGCTGGCTGCTCGCGACCGGGATGCTGATTGGAGCGGTGGCATTGGCCACGATCGCGGCCGACGCCACAACTTCCGCGCCCGGTCCGACGGCCGCCGCCGCGCTCGTCGTCCGGTAATCGGATCAGGCGGCGCGAATCGTCAGCACCGGCCGCGAAGATTCGCGCACGATTCTTTCCGCCACGCTGCCCAGCACCAGCCGGCGCAGTCCCTTGCGCCCATGCGTGGCCATTATCACCACGTCGATTTCCGGATTATCGGCCGCGCGCAAAATCTCCGTCGCCGGATCGCCCGACGCCACCATCACGTCATACGCCGCGCGGTCCTTGATGCGCGACGCCGCCAGCTCTTCGAGCCGCTTAAGCGCCTCGTGCTCAGGCGGATTGAAAGGCTCGAGCGGGACCGGCTCGCCGAACGATTCCAGGGGCATCGGCACGACGTACAGCAGATGGACCTTGCCGTGATGCTCCCGCGCGAGTTCAAGCGCGGCGTTGAGCACGCCGAGCGAGACCGGATCGAAATCGATTGGGCACAGGATGTTCCGGAACATCGTCGTCCTCCGTTCGAATGATCGCGCCTCTGGATCGAGCATTGCCGCCGATCACGTGGTAATGGAAGCACCCCGGATCGCCGCGCGGTTTCCTCGCCTCGCGCCGCTCGCCTTCCGGTGTCGGGCCGATGGCCTTGGCGCGCGCTTGATGTATCCTGCTGCGGACGAGATTGCGATCGCCGAACCATGCAGACGCTCATCCCCCAGCCTTCGTCGGGCGGCGCCGTCACGGCCGCGCCGTCGTCGCGCGCGGCTATCGATCAGGCCGCGCCGGTTCGCCTCTGGCTCCGACGTCCCCGCCGGGACCGGCGTTAGCGGCGCGCTTGGCTGCCCGATTCCGATACGGCCTGATGCTGGCCGCGGCGCTGATCGCGGCTGGTTGGCCGCGCCCACTCAGCGCGGCGGAGCGCGCGGCCAGCCTCTATCAGCGCCATTGCGCGGCTTGCCACGGCGCGGGCGGCGCTGGCGACGGTCCGCGCTCCGATCGACTCGATTTTCCGCCGCATCGCTTTACCGATTGCTCATGGATGAAGCTGATGTCGGACGCGACGCTGTTCCTGGCGATCAAGGAGGGCGGCGCGGAAATCGGGATGCGTCCGGCGATGCCGGCCTTCGGCGCGCGCCTCTCCGACGACGAAATCGCCGCGCTGGTCCATCTCGTGCGTAGCTTCTGCGCTCCGCCCGAACCGCTCGCTCCGTCCGACCCCGGCGCAACAACCCCCCGCTGACTCCTGGGCTTCCGCCCGGCGCACTCGCGATACGCCGATAAGACAAGTCCGCCCGATGATTGATCGTTATCGAGCCGGAAGGCGGCGCACGTGGATTGGTCGCGGATGCGGCATATTGCAAGCAATTCCACCAAATCGAATTTTCTTGACAGTAAATCCCGAAATTTTCTAGAATTTGCGAGTTTCAGATACATATAGGAGGTCATGAGTCGGATGCCGAAGAAGCTGGTTCTGATCTCGTCCACCGCCGCGTTGGCCGCGATGATCCTGCTGCTCGCGGCCTGCGCTCCGACTTACGACAGCATCGCCGACCAGATGTTGGTGGACACGCAGAAACAGGCGGACACGGGTCTGATACGGCTCGAAATTCTCAAAACCAGAATTGACGACCTCGAAAAAAGCCCGAACGCAAGCGACCGGAAGGACTTGGCCGAGGCCGAAAAACAGGCCAGCTACGCCTCGAATATCGACTTTTACGATAAGCTCCAGTCGTCAATCACGACGCTCGATACGCGCATGACGGCGATGCCCGATCTGTCCACGCCGAGCCTCGAAAGCGCTCTCGGTCAATTGCGGAAAAACGTCGATGAAGTTCGTGGCATGCACCAAAAGGAGAATATTTTAAGCGCGGATTATGCGCAGGAAAGCATGAATCTTCTCGACCAGCAGTTCAAAGCCCTGACCGTCTACGAATTGACCATCAAGAGCGGCAGCAAGCCGCAATAGTTGGAGGATCGTCGCATGCCAGTCGATTGGGGCCAGGTGGGAACCGACGTTGAAAGCGCCGTGATGAAAGTCCTGGGCAGTTCCTGGCAGACGGTGGCGACCGGCGCCCGTCCGCAGCTCCAGGCCATGATCAGCATTGGTCAACATATCGAAACCAGCTATGCGGCGCATAAACTGACCGAAGCGGAATATAAATCGCTGCGCGCCATGCAAAAGCGAGCTCTGGAAGGAATTCTGAGCACCTACGAAGCCATCGGTATCGTCGTGGCGGAGCAGGCGGCCGATGCGGCGTGGAACGTGGTCTCGGCGGCGTTGCTGAAGGCCGGCGTCGCCTTCGCATAAGGCGGACCGGCCGCCGCGCCGCGGGCGTGAGCGCTGATCTTTTGCGTCAAACGGAGGCGATACCAATGCCGCATACGAGTTACGAATGCTACCAGTGCCATGAGAATTTGACCGCCGAGGTTCTGGCCGCGCGCCAGTCGCAGGTTCCGCTCTTCAAGGCTTTCACTCTCGGTCAGGATACCGACCGATCGAATGACAAGCCGTGGCGCGTGGTGGTGGTTTGCGCCAACGGTCATCAAAACGTATTTCATGGCGATAGCTGATTATTATCGCGCTGGAGGCGATCTTGGCGGAACGAGCTTCTCAACCGAAGACGGTCAGCGGTCAGCCGCCGACGACGCAAGATCAGTTCTGGCTTGACCTGATCAAAGGGGAATCACCGGAAAAGTCCCTTGAGCGACTCGACTCCTACGGCAAGTATTTGCTGGGCGCGGTTTCGGGCGTCGGCACCGCGTTGACCGGCTTCGGAATTTTCGGCTCTGGCGGATCGGCGGCGCTACACCATCGAGCCATCCTCTTGCCGCTCGTTCTCGGCTGTTTGAGTCTGGCGGCCGCGGTGATGGGGATTACGCCCCAGGTCCATCGGGTCAAGCTTCAGGACGTCATCTCGATCCGCAACTACTACGTCGGGATGATCCTGTGGCGGGGCAGGTGCATCACCGCGGCGGGATGGCTGTTCGCGGCCAGTCTGGCTTCGGCCGGGGCGGTGCTGGTGCTCGGACACTCCCCCCGCTTGGAGCCGTCCGTCTCGATGCGCCTGGTCGGAGCAGGCGACGCGGCCACGATGTCGGCGAGCGTCGGCTTCGCCAACTTGCCGGAAGCCGCCGTTGCCAAGACGGAAGTCCTGGGCTATCTTCCCGGGCGCGCCCTGCCTGACGCTCTGTTCACCGATATTTCCCATGGGGATTCAGCGGGAAATCTCTCCGTTTCGGTGGACGGACTATCCGGCCTCAAGGCCTATGAGCGACTCTCCCTGGCGACGCGCGTGACTTCCGCGGGCGTGGTCCTGTACGAGGGTACGCGTACGATCGAGCGGCATTAGCGGGCCGACCGTTCGCGGCGCGGAAGCGGCCGCTCAGGCTGCGGTCGTTCATGAATCATCCGGATGGGCCGCCGCCGAGGGTTTCGCCTTCGAATTGCCGCGGAGGCTCGTCGTCCGCGGCGGGAGCCGATGAGGCGAATTGAAGCATTTACTGATCTAAAACGTCCAAATTCCCAGATGATGCCGTTGGCTGGCGCTGGTGGGACCTGTTGATCGCGAGCGTTGCTAATTCAACGAATTAGCATTCATAAAGTTGAAATAGAGTCGGAAATTGTTCTATGATTGGAATGGGCGCCAAAATCATCAGGTATAGGATGAATGACATTCATGAACAGGCGTTGCCGGTCCTGTGGATAAAGATGGATGCAATCGGTCGATTTTCTTTGTCGCTCCGACAAAGTGGAAGCTAAAGTAAGACCAAGGTGTTGGTTCCTTGGCCAAAACCCGCTATAGAGTAAAACTGTGGAAGAAACGCGCTCCAAAAAACATATTTCACATGGTTTGCCACCCAAAGTTCTAACCGTTCGTGAGCTCTCGGAATATCTGCGAGTCCATCCGACGACGGTGTATCGCCTGCTGCGCGCCCGACAACTGCCCGGTTTTCGCGTCGGCAGCGAATGGCGCTTCAGCGTCGATATGATCGATCGGTGGCGTTCCGAAGAAGAACAATCGTCGGTGGAAATCAAAGCTCGGCGCAAACGGGCGGGCTGAGAAACTCGGCCGTAAGCTGGCCGTGTCGGCCCGATCCAGGCTCCTGTCATGAAAGCCGGTCTGGTGGCCGGGCGCCGGCGGAAACGTCAGGATAGGCTAGCTGACGGAGACCGGAGGCCGAAATGCCGGGGTCCTGTACAATCTGCTGATAGGTTTCACGGCGCGCCGTTGGCGCGCGTTGTCACCTCTTCACCTGTTCAAATAAGGCTTGGCGCGAGGGGTATTTCCGCCCTCACGGGTCGTCGTGGGATAGTTTCGACGAAATCGCGGATTTTTGCCCGAATCAACTGGCGAGTTGCCGGTTGGCCCCCCGCTGATCAAAACTGGCGGGGCTATGATCGCTTTCGCTGAGGCCGACCGTTTCCGCACCCTCTACCAACTCGGCTGCGCCTTTACCGCGAAGACCGAACTTGCCGAACTGATTCCGTTCGTAATCGACAAGTGCCGCGAGGCGCTCGACGCCGAGGCCGCCTCGGTGATGCTGCTCGATCGTGAACGAAACGAGCTCTTTTTCCCTTACGTTTCGGACCAGAACGAAAATGTCGCGGACGTATTGCGCGGATTGCGCCTGCCGGCCGATCAGGGGATCGCCGGGGCGGCGCTGAGCGGCCGCCGGTCGCTGCTGATCGCCGACGCGCAGAACGATCGGCGCCTCTACCGCGCTATCGATCGCCAGACCGGCGCCATCACGCGCTGCCTGATCGCGGTGCCGCTGCTCAGCCGGGCCGGCGCGATCGGCGTGCTCGAAGTCCTCAATCGGCGCGACGGCGGAACGTTCGACGACGCCGACCTCGCGTTTCTCGAAGCGGTCTCCGGCAGTATCGCGATCGCGATCGAAAACGCCCGCATGTATGCGCAATTGCGGGATTCGGAGGCGAGCCTGCGCACGGAGGTGGGCGCGCTGCGCCGCGACCTCGCCAAAAACAGCCTGTTCACCGAAATCCTCGGCGCCAGCGCGCCGATGGCCGAAGTTTTCCAGTTGATGGAGAGCGCGGCGGCCTCCTCGATAACGGTCCTGATTCAGGGCGCGACGGGCACTGGCAAGGAGCTGGTCGCGCGGGGAATTCATCGCGCGAGCGCGCGTTGTGAGGAGCCGTTCGTCGCGGTGAATTGCGCGGCGTTGCCGGAATCTTTGCTCGAAAGCGAACTGTTCGGCCATCGCAAAGGCTCTTTTACCGGCGCGATCAGGGATAGTCCGGGAGTATTTCGGGCGGCCTCGGGCGGCGTGGTCTTTCTCGACGAAGTCGCCGAAATGCCGCTCAAGATGCAGGCCAAGCTGCTGCGCGTGCTGGAACAGGAAGAGGTGATTCCGATTGGCGAGACCTTTCCGATCCGGGTCGACGTGCGCGTGATCTCGGCCACCAATCGGGATTTGAAACGGGAAGTCGAAAACGGCGCCTTCCGCGAGGATCTCTACTACCGGCTGTCGGCTTTTCCGATTCGGCTGCCGCCGTTGCGCGAGCGGCGCGACGATATCGAA
>JAJXYM010000264.1 GCA_021780585.1 Deltaproteobacteria bacterium | reverse complement strand
GGATTCGAGCTGATGCAGGCCTGCGATCTGCGCGTCGTCGCCGAGCACGCCCGCTTCGGCCTGCAGGAGGTTAAATGGGCGATCGTTCCGGCCGGCGGTTCGCTGGTCCGCCTGCAGCGCCAGATGCCCTACTGCAAGGCGATGGAAATCCTCCTCACCGGGAATCTGATCGACGCCGCGGAGGCGTACCGGCTGGGACTGGTGAATTACGTCATGCCGGCCGGTCAGGTAATCGCGAAAGCGGAGGAGTTGGCCGCGACGATCGCCGCCAACGGCCCGCTCGCCGTGAAGGCGATCAAGCAGGGCGTGCGCCGCGCCGCCGGCCATCCCTATGAGGAAGGCTTCTCGATCGAAAACGAGGTCACGCGCCCGGTGATGAAGTCCCAGGACGCGCAGGAAGGCCCGCGCGCCTTTATCGAAAAACGCAAACCGGTCTACAAGGGGCGCTGAGCGCCGTATCCAGTCAGCACGAAGGAATTTGGTATGCCGTCAAAGTTGAAAAAAAGCGTCAATCAGATGGTCGCCGAGGCCAGCGCCCAAATCCAGACCGTCAGCGCCGAAGAGGCGATCGCGATGAAGGACGACGCCGGCGTGATGCTGGTCGATATCCGCGATATCCGCGAGCTGCAGCGCGACGGCCGCGTGCCCGGCGCGTTCCACGCCCCGCGCGGGATGCTCGAGTTCTGGGTCGATCCCGAAAGCCCCTATTACAAGGATGTCTTCGGCGCCGGCAAGAAGCTGGTGATCTTCTGCGCCGGGGGCGGACGTTCCGCGCTGGCCGCGCTCGCGCTCCAGAACATGGGCGTCGAGCCGGTATGCCATATCGGCACGGGGTTCCGCGGATGGAAGGCGGCGGGCGGTCCGGTCGAGACCGCGTCGCGCAAAGAGTAGCCCGCCCGCGACCCGTCGGCGGCGTCGAGCGGCGCCTCGGGACCGTCCGGGATCTGTCGGGACGTGACGGGACGGCCCAGGACATATGCGGACGGGACCGGACACGTCGGGACGGTCCGGGACACGTCGGGGCGCCGGCGAACGATTCGGGCATGACCGGACGGCGCGGGGCGCGTCGGTACAGGCAGGGACCTCGCACGGCGCTCAGTCACCCTCGGGCTTGACCCGAGGGTCCATCCGGAGAGCGCCGCGGAACCTCACGTGGCGCCATCTGGCGCATTATTCCGTCATGCCCGGACTTGATCCGGGCATTGGGCGAAATGGATTGCCGGGTCAAGCCCGGCAATGGCGAAAGGGTTCTTCATCATGCCGGCTGCTTGGTCAAGTCCGAGGATGACCGGAGGGTCGGCCCGCCGCTTTCAATTCCACCGAATTAATCCGCAGCCTGGTCGTCACTCTCGAGTCGATCCCTCCGTCATGTCCGGACTTGATCCGGGCATCCATGTACACGGCGGAACCTCGCGTGGCGCCTCGGGACGGTCCGGGACGCCTCGGGACACGTCGGGACGGTCCCCGACAGCGCTGGGCGGAATCGGCCGCCAGGCCATCACGGACGGGCCGTCGCGCACGTGCGGCGGGTCAGAACAGCCAGCCGATCGTGCCTTTTTCGACCATCCCGTGCTGGTTCGTGGTGACGCCGAAACCGACGCCGAAGTTGAACTCGAGTCGCGGCGTCAAATAGAGGTTCACGCTCGGTATGATGAATTGTTGTTGGTCGGCCATCGTGTAAGGGTCTTTAACCGGCCCAATCTCGCCGAAATACTCCAACGACGGCTCAAACCACTTCGTGAGCAGATAACTTAACTGTCCGGCCGGCTCGAAGCCGATTCCGGCGTGCGTCCCCGGCCCGCTGAACTGCTTTTCGAAGGATAGGTTGGCTATGGCGGTCAGACGGCCGCGATGCGCCTGAATAATCGGCATAAATTCGATATTGAACGGATCGGATACGGCCGCGCGGCGCATGTACTGGAGCTCGATATTGGCGCCGAACTGGATCGGCCACGCCTCGGTCTGTGGTATGCCAAAATGGACTTTGCTGCGCGCGCCCGCGTATTCGTAACGCCCCGGCTCGAGCATCGCAGTGCATACGTACTGCCCGACTTCGAGATATGGCAACAGTCCGTAAGTGAATTCATAGGTGGCATGGGTCTGGTAAAGCGGCAGATTCGCCTTCGATGCTTCGCCGACCGCCGAGCTCACGTAATTCGAGTGCAGCTCGGCCATGAACTGGCCGTCGGGTACAGTGTCGACGGAATAGATCTGGAGCTCGTAAAAGTCAGTCGCGTGCGCGCGTAACGGCGCGATTACCGTCGCCCATAGCGCAAAAAAGGCGGTAATCCATCGCCGTATCGAACGAATCCATGCACCGCCTCGTCCGCATCCGGACGCCAATGTCTCAAACTTCGAGCGGTCTGCGTAGAATATCGACAAAACGGCGGGCGACAACCTCGGGCGAGTCTCCGCCCGAATGATACCAGACCTGCGACCAGTTAAGCGCGCCAAACAGCAGCAATCGTAGATAATGACGATCGATTTCCGGCGGTAGCGGCAAATCCTCGATCAGCCGCCGAAAACGCATCTCGTAATCCTGGCGCAATTCGCGAATCCGCGTTCCGTAGGCGCCCGCCTCCTGTTGGCGCGTGCGAATCATTGCCTGCGTATAGTCGCGATGGGCAATCAATGCGCGCAGATGAGCCGCGCAGGCCGCTTCGAGCCGCTCCCACGGCGAGCCGCCGTGCGCTACAGCGGCATCGACCGCGTCCGCAACCCTGCGCTTACCCTCCTCATAGACCGCCAGCAGCATCTCTTCCTTGGATTCGAAGTGATAATAAATCGAACCCGAGAGCATCCCGACCGCCTTGGCGATGTCGCGCATCGAGGTGGCGTGGAAGCCCCGTTCGCTGAACAGATGAGCCGCCGCGTCCAGTAATTGGGCGCGGCGGTTATCCTGTCTTGGCGCGCGGAGGGGGGTTGGCGAAGGACCCGCGGGCATCGGTCAACCAGTTTCCTTTCGGCCGGCCGACCCCGCGTGATCCGTCGCGCGCTTATGCGCCCGGTTGGGATTCGAGTGTGGCCGCCCGTCCATCAATTGTGGGATCGATTCCGAGCTTGCGCAAGTTCTCCGCCGTGCGCGGCGTCATCAGCCCAACTTTCTTGATGTTGGAGACAACCTGCGTATACATCTCACGACGAAACGTCTGACGGAAAAAGATGTAATCGTTGCTCTTGGCGCTCTCGACGCGGATCTTCTGAATTTGTTCAATTTCGGTCTTATTGAAGCCGACTTTCTCGAACGCTTCGCGCGGGAATTGTCCGCGCAGCACCAGCCGGCACGCCTCGGCGACGAAATCCTCGAGCTCGTTCATCTCCGCCGGCGTCAGCCCCGCGATCATGTCGGGCAGGCCGATCACCGAAAAGCCCATGTGACGCGATTCGTCCAGGAGGATCCGTTTGCTGATCGAGCGCAGCAGCGGATCTTGCGACGTCTCCGCGAGCATCCGGAACAGCCCGACCGCGAAGGTCTCGGCGATCAGTTGCAGCCCGGCGGTCTTGATAAACCATTTGCCCTGCCCGAGCAGATAGTCAAACAGATGCTTGACGTTATGGTTCATCGGATAGATGCGGCCGCCGCACTTCTCATTGACGTAACGGCTCAGCACCTCGGTATGACGCGCTTCGTCGACCACCTGCGTCGATTGGAAAAACTTGGCGTCGTTGGTCGGCACCATATCGACCAACTGACTGCAGGCGAGCATCGCGCCCTCCTCGCCGTGCAGGAGCTGTGAGATTCGCCAGCAGGAAAATTCGACGTTAAGCTCGCGACGGGTTTTTTCGTCGAGCTTGTTCCAGATTTCACTCCCGAAGCCGTCGATCAGTCCGTCCGCAAAAATCCCTTTGTCCAGATCGACCGGTTGCGACCAGTCGATATCGCGCGAAGCGTTCCATTGATCGCGCTTGGCGTTTTCGTACAGCCGCCGCATATCCGGCGCAAGCACGGCATATTCGCGCTGATAGAGGGTTTCATATTCGCTCTGGATGCGATGTTCGGTTTCTGCCATTGAAGCCTCCGCGAAAGCTGGTCGCCGCCCTTTGGTTGGCGCAAAATTTCCGGCGCTAAATACCAAACGATTGCTTGCTTATAATGAAATTTCCGTCCTCGTGTCAAGCGCCTGAACGGCCATTCATCACTATTGTTGGCGAAGGGCTACAACCACCAATTCGGCGCTGGGCGTAACTTCTCGTTCGATCGCGCCTGCGCCGGTCCCTCGCGTATCGCTTCGCGACCACGTTCGGAGTGCCTCGCGGCGAGGGTAAACCAGCACCGGCCGACGCGAGCGTGCGCCGGACTTCGGTCGTGGCCGCGCCGATGTTGCAAAAATCGGCCGATTCATTTCATTGTCCTTCGGCGCGAAGATTCGGTTTTGTCATCGTGCGCGCAATCAAGCAGGGCGTCGGCAGGGTGTCGGGCCGCCCGCTGGAGAGGGTTTCAGGATCGAAAGCGAACTCGCGCGAGAAGTCTTCTCCTCGGACGACGCCAGGGAAGGACCGCGCGCGTTTGTCGAAAAGCGCAAGCCGAACTTCAAGGGAAAGTAGCCGGGAAAATAATCATGAAATACCAGGCAATAATCTACGAGCGACACGGCGCCGTGGCTCGGGTAATCGCCAACCGTCCGCGTTACAGGAATGCCCAATCGCGTCTGATGATCGAGGAAATGGATCATGCGTTCGCCGCGGCCAACGCCGACCAAGACGTGCGCGTGATCATTCTCGGCGCAGCCGGCGACACGTTCTCGTCGGGACACGATATCGGCACGCCCGAGGAAAAGGAGGACATGCGGCGCCGTCCATTTCCCAAAGGCGTGCGCGGCGAGTACGCGCTCTCCCGATACCTGTTTCTCGACGCGACCTTGCGCTGGCGCAATCTGGACAAACCGACGATCGCGCAGGTTCAGGGAATGTGTATTTTTGGCGGATGGATGTTCGCCGCCGCGATGGATCTGATCGTCGCCGCCGACGACGCGACGTTCCTGCCGGCGCTGATGCAATATTTTTCGATACCGTGGGACTTGCCGCTGCGCAAAGCCAAAGAGGCCGTGTTCCGCGGCCGGTTTATCGACGCCGAAGAGGCGCACCGACTCGGTTTCGTCAACCACGTGGTCCCGCGCGAGCGTCTGGAGGAGGAAACGATGGCGCTCGCCAATGAGATTGCGGAAAACGATCCCTTCACGCTCAGGATGGCGAAGCTGGCGATGAATTCCGCGCAGGACGAAATGGGTTTCACCAACTCGATCCGCAATGCTCATTCGCAATATATGGTTCACGGCCTGGACAGTTATACGAAGGATAAACTGGAAGGTCGGGGTTTTCCGAAGGTGATGCCCGGCGTCGCGCACGCGCTGAAAACCCGCGGCAAGCGCGCGGGACAATCATGAGTTCATCGACGGAAATTCCGCGCAACGGATGCCATTGCTGACGGATCGCCTTCGAGGTCGGCGAACGGCCCGAGCGCGTGAGCGAACGCAATTGCTCGATCCGCGCGAAGCAGGGCTATCCGCACTGGATCGCGCCGCGCGATCGTTTCCGCATGCTCATCGCGGCGGATAATCCCGCGACTTCCGCCTTCAACGCCGAAGTGGCGCGCCATCACTTCCGCCCCGCCCGCGGCGCCGCGCGCGGCCAAGGGAGCCACCCTCGAATAATTAAAACGAGGATTTCAGTTTGGCGCCGTGCGAATTGGCGTCATACGCAATGCCGACCGATCGTGGCGTGACGAGACTCCTTCCGAACTTATCGGCCGGCTCAAGATCCCTTTTTGGCGACTTCATTGGATCCCTACGTACCGATGCCGGTGGAGGAATTGTTAGTATTTCCTTTCATGTCGCAAGAACGGGTGATTATGAGTTTATTGTCGCAATTAGCTTCACCAGTCCGGAGCGACAATTCAAGGGAGGGAATACGTTATGAAAGGGCAAGTATTGTGTGGCATGAGGTCACTCCTCGTGGCGGCCGCCGCGAGCGTATGGCTGGTCGCGCTTGCGGTAGCGCCCGGGCCTCGCCGCGCCTGGGCGCAAAGTCCGGGAATGCAGGGGACGGGAGCTCCGGCGGCGGTGACGGCGAACGCTTCCCCGTCGGGTCCGATAACCTTCATGAATTCGAGAGGCGTCTTTGATCTCGTGAGCGACAACACCGGCGCCTGCGGCGGAGCGACCTGTGCGTCAAATCAGCCAGGGGCGTGCGAATGCCGCGTATATGACGTCGGTCCCGTCACAATGACGAGTTTCGGATTGGTCGAAATCACGTTAAACGAGACGCTTAACAACACCGACGTGCATCCAATCCTAACGACGACCAGTTGTCGGCCTTTCTATGGCACAGGGTTGATTTCGAACAAAAAGGAGACCAATACCGCGCCATTTTTCGCCACCGGCTGGTCGTGCGGAGCGGCTAACGGCTCCCAGCTTACGGATAACGCCGGCATTTATCTCATGCCGGGCGGATCTGGCAGGTGGGCGAACGCCCGCGGCTCGGGAACGCTCGAGTACAGTACGGACTTCACCAACTTCTCCGGCGAGGCGATCTACGATCTAAACGCCGTCGTGCAGTTCAGGCCATAGCCTTCGCCACTGACGGGATTTCACGAAAGCGGCGCGGTTTGATCCCGCGCCGCTTTCGTTTCACATGCGCCGTGCGAGCGGCGGCAATTGACAAATGGAATCGAATTACCCCGTTTACCGCCGCGGCGACGCGCCCGGCCGCCGCGCTAGCCGCGGCGGAAATGCGGCATCACTTCGGCCGCGAACCGTTTCATGCTCTCGTGCACCGCGGCGGCGTCAACGCCGGGCGCCGCCATGTAGAGCGCCAGATGCGTAACGCGGGTTCGCGCGACATAATCCTCAATCATTTCGATCGCGTCGGCGGGGGTTCCAACGATCAGCGGCTCGCCAAAGAAATGCGCGGTATCGCTATGGCGAAGCTGGCCGACGGGCGGAATGTTCCTGCCGTACTGATCGTCGCCGGCAAGGTCGTTCGCCTGACGAAACCAGTCGCCATAACAAGAGAGCATGTAATGGAGTCCGCGTTCGGTCTGATCCCAGGCCTGCTCGCGCGAGCGCGCCACGAACGCGTTGCGAAGCTGCGCAATTTTGAAATCGGCGGGATTTCTACCTTGCGCCTTGAGCGCGTCGTCATACATCCGCTGTTGGTCCGTGCCGCCCGTGCCGCAGAGGTGATAGCCGTTGCGCGCGAGCCGCTCGATCGACTTGGGCCCTCTGGCGGCAAGCCATAGGGGAGGATACGGCCGTTGCGCCGGCTTTGGCGACAGGGTCACGTTGGTCAAACGGTTGAAACGGCCTTCGAATGAAAATCCGTCCTCGGACCACGCCCGCCGGATGATCTCGGCGCCTTCCTCCAAACGCGCGCCGCGTTCCTTGCGCGCTATGTTGAACCCGGCAAACTCCTCGACCCGATACCCCTGGCCAAGGCCAAGGTCCAAACGGCCGTTGGAAATTATATCGACGGTCGCGGCGTCCTCGGCCACCCTGAGCGGATTGTGCAGCGGCAGCAGCAGCACGAAGGTGCCGATCCGAATTCGCCGGGTGCGCGCCGCAATCGCTCCCGCGATCGGCAGCAACGACGGCGAGTAGCCGTCCGGGACAAAATGATGCTCGGTCAGCCAGACCGTATCGTAGCCCAACTCTTCCGCGGCGACGCAGAGGTCCAGATGCTTGCGGTAAAGCTCGGTGAACGATTCACGGCCGAAATCCGGCTTGCGAAACGCAAACAGCAGCCCGAAGTCCAACTTCATAATTCACAACCTTTCGCTCGAACGCCGAACCCCGCCGAAGGTTCCAGCGCGATCCGTAGGAAATAAATATTGCCCTCCCGGGCATCCCGGCGGCGCTTCCGGCAAACCATCGCAACGCCGCGGCTGGTCCGAATTCCCGCGGCGCTTTCAACTCGCCACCTTTTTTACATCAGCGGATCGGCGGTTGCGAATTTCATTCGGACGTGGAGTTCCGGCGGCTATCCCGCATGCGCGGGCGGTATCGCCGCGGTAACAATCGGCGGCCTATTCCGCCCGCCAACGATCGGCGGATCGACCATGCGGCGCGCGTGCCGAACGCGGCGCAACCGGCTAAGCTCGCAATCCGGGGAGGACCGGCATGACCAGCGACGAATACGCGGCGGCATGGCAAGCGCTCGAACGCGAGCTCGTGAGCTTTCTCGAAACCTTCGAAGCGATCCACGAAAATCTGCGTCTCGGCGACGTGAAGGAGAGCCAGGCGCAATTGGTCGCGGCGGTGGGCGCGACCTTTCGCCGCTTCGAGCAT
>JAJXYM010000122.1 GCA_021780585.1 Deltaproteobacteria bacterium | reverse complement strand
AATCCGCCCATCGCTGGCATCCGCAGGTCGGTAAGCAGCAGATCGGGCCGTTCGGATTCGAGTTTCGCGATCGCCTCGCGCGGATCGGTCGTGCCGAGGCACTCGTAACCCGCTCCCGCGAGAATTCGCCGACAGGTATCGATCATGTCGGCTTCGTCGTCGAGGATGAGAATTCGTTCCATGCGAAGCCGCCGCCCGCGGCCGATTCGCGCGGCGCCAAAAGCGAACACATGGGCGCGTTCAGAAAATTTTCCGTCCGGCCGCGCTGCGCTCAGCATATGGGTATACAAAAATTTTCGCCAGCCCCGCGAAGCCGCTCAATTTCGCCTCGAAACACGAGCACGACAACGCCGCGCGACCGGGCGTGAAGCGGGCGCCGGCCAACAGGCAAAGCTTCAGCGGCGGGCGAGCAGCGCCTTGACCGGGAGGGTGTTGAGCACGTCGTCCGGCTCGATCCATCCGCGCCGCGCCTGCATCACGCCGTTCGCCAGGCCGGCGAATTCGTGCGGATGATGCGCGTCGCTGGAAATTATCAGCTTCACGCCCGCGCGTTTGGCGGCCAGGCAATCGATGTCGGTGAGATCGAGCCGGTCGGGCTGGCCGTTCACTTCCAGCGCGCAGCCTTCGCCATGCGCGGCGCGCAGAACTTCGGCCAAATCGAAATGGCTCGGCGGGCGCTGGCCGATCAGACGGTTGCTCGGATGGCCGATCGCGTCGACGTTGCGATTGCCGATCGCGCGGACCATCCGGCGGGTCATGGCGCGTTCGTCCTGGTCGAGTTTGGAATGGACCGAGGCGACCACCCAATCGAGTTCGGCGAGCGCGCCGTCGGGCAGATCGAGCGCGCCGTCGTCGAGGATATCGACTTCGATGCCGCGCAGGATCGTGACGCCGGCGTGTTTCGCGGCGCGTTCGATTTCGCGCCGCTGTTCGCGCAGCCGGGCGGGATCGAGTCCGTGCGCCATCGCAAGCCGCCGCGAATGGTCGGTGAGGGCGAAGTATTCGAGGCCGCGTTCGCGCGCCCCGCGCGCCATCTCCTCGATCGTGGCGCGGCCGTCGGTCCAGTTCGAATGCGCGTGCAGGTCGCCGCGCAGATCGTCCGCCGTAATCAGATGCGGCAGATGGCCGCGGCCGCTCGCGGCTTCGACCTCGCCGCGATCCTCGCGCAGCTCGGGCGGTATCCAGTGCAGGCCGAGCGCCTGGTAGACGCCGCGCTCGTCTGCGCCCGCGACGCGGCGCTTGCCGCGGAACAGGCCGTATTCATTGAGCAGCAGGCCGGCGGCCTGGGCGAGCTTGCGCAGGTGGACGCCGTGATCCTTCGAACCGGTGAAATAGACCAGCGCCGCGCCCCAGCTTTCGGCCGGGATCACGCGCAGGTCCACCTGGATTCCGCCGCGCAGCGCCACACTGGCCTTGGTCTCACCGGCGCCGAGGCGGCGTTCGATCGCGTCGCAGGCGAGAAACCGGCGCATCACGGCCCCGGCGTCCGCGGCGGCGGCGAGGAGATCGATATCGCCGATCGTCTCGCGTCCGCGGCGCAAACTGCCGGCGATGGCGATTTCCTTCAGCTCCTTCGCCGGCGTCATCCATTCGATCAGCTCGCGTGCGATCGCGGCCGCTTCGACATAGGGCCAGCGCCGTTCGGCGGTGTCGGCGCGATGGTTTTCGAGCGCCTTGAGCAGGCGCTCCTCGCTCTTCGCGCCGAAGCCGCCGATGGTGCGCAACTGGCCGGCGGCGAGGGCGCGGCGCAAATCTTCGAGGCTCGCGATTTTGAGCCGATCGTGCAGCAACTTGATGCGTTTCGGCCCGAGGCCCGGAAGCGTGCGTAGTTCGAGCAGTTTGGCCGGGAACGATCGTTTCAGTTCGGCGTGGAGCGGGACTTCGCCGCCGGCGGCCAGGGTCGCGATTTTTTCGGCGAGGTCGGCGCCGATTCCGGGCAGCGCGTCGATCTGTTCGCGCGTGAGACTCGCGATCGCCGCCGGATAATCCGTAATGGTGCGGGCGGCGTTGCGATAGGCGCGCACGCGGAAGAAATTTTCGCCGCTCATTTCGAGCATGTCGGCGATTTCTTCAAGCACCCCCGCGATTTCGTCGTTGCGCATCGTGCGACCGGCCGCCACGTCAATGCGCACGGCGACCGATTGAATTTTACGGCGGCGCCGGCCGGCTTGTCATCGAACTTGCGCGGCCGGAGCGACGGCAAGCTCCCGCCGGCCCGATTAACTTTCGCGGCGCGATCGCGCCACCGCCGCGGCGACCGCGGTGCCCTGGAAGAAATCCGGGTTCATCGCGGTCCACATCCGCGCCGGAGTGGCGAAGACGAAATCGCGGAAGTCGTTTTCCGTGATCAGTCCGTGTTCGACGAGTTCGTAAGCCTCCTCGGTGACTTCGGTCATATCGGGCACGTCCCAATGGCCGATATCGGAGCTGAACAGGACATTGAGGCGCGCGCCGAGCGGATTGACGCGGGCGTTGAAGGCCCAGGCGTTGATCGGATCGTCGGCCTCGCAGCCGAAGAAAAAATTGCGCGCGAAGATGTCGCGGATATCCTCGGCGCGCTGGATTCCGCAGGCGGCGAACTCGTCGAGCATCGCCGGGTCTTCGTTGGCTCCGCTGAAGCGTTCGCCGGCGGCGGCGAGCCGTTCGACCTTGTCCTGTATGATCGGCGTGCCGTAGCGCCGGCACAGATCATAGAACATCGCCCGATCGAGATTGGCCGGATTGTAGTCCTCGACCGCGGTGCGATTGCGTTTGCGCCAGTGGGCGATCAAATCCGAATAGAGCGTGCAGGCCCATCCGGCGCCGCCCTCGAGAAACGCGAATCTCAATGACGGGAAGCGCTTCGGCACGCCGCCGATAAAGAGCGCCTTGCAGACCGCCTCGCCAGCGGCGGCGAAGTTTCCGATATGGTTATAGACGTAGTTGTTGACCGAGTTCCGGCTGCCCCATCCCATGCTGCTCGAATGGAAGGTCGCGGCGACTCCCAGCTCGACGCATTTGGCCCATACCGGGTCGTAATCGTAAAGGCTGTCGACGGCGAGATTGTCGACCCAGAAGGCCCAGCGCGCGACTTCAGGCGCGCGTTTAAGGACGCTCGCGATCGGACGGCGGACGTTCCCCGGCAGCATTACGGCCTTGAAGCCGAGTTTTTTGACGGCGAATTCCAGTTCGTCGATCGCCTCCGCCGGCGTATGCATCGGCACGACGGCGACCGGCGCGATGCGGTCGGAGAATTCGCGGAACAGGTCCGCGTGGAACATGTTGTAGGCGCGGCTGGCGCCGCGGCGCAGCTCCTCGTCTTCGAGATGCGCGGCGAACATCGCGAGCGTGGGATAGAGAATCGTGAAGTCGAGACCGAATTGTTCCATCCGCTGATAGAGCAGCCTGGGCAGCGTCGCGGTCGCGCGGTCGAGCGTGTTGCGGGTGGGGAAGGCCCACCAGGGCGGGCGCGTGGCGCGCCGCTCCATCCGTTCGGCGGGGGTCAAGCGATGCCATCCGCCGCCGGCGCCGCGGCCGTTGCCGTTTTTGAAACGATCGACCAGCGCGGGTCCGCCGACCTGTTTGAGATAGTCGGAAATGGCCGGCGCGAATTCGATCGTATGGCCGTCGGAATCGATCACCGGATGGTCGAGGCGCGCGCGAATCGAGGCGGATTTGGTCGGACCGGTTGGTGACGTTGCCATCGAGTGATTACCCCTCTTGAATCATGCGCGGCCGATCGGCCGACTCAGATCACCTTGCGCTCGCGCAGAGCGGCAATCTCCTCCGCGCTCAGGCCCAGCTCGGCCGTGTAGAAGCTGTCGTTGTCGGCGCCGAGGCCGGGGCTGAGCGATTTGACTTCGGGCCGCGCGCCGTCAAGCCGGATCGGCGAGGTGAAAACGGTCAATGGACCGAGCTCCGGATGGTCCACGGTCTGGAGCAATCCGCGCTCATGCAGATGCGGGTCGGCCATGACTTCGTGCAGCTCCTGCACGATGCCGCAGAAGACGCCGGCGCGGCCCATCTCGTCGAACAGATCGCGGCGCGTCCGGGTCACGGTCCATGCGCCGACCAGACGATCGACTTCATGACGGTTTTTGGATCGCGCCCCGGGCGTGGCGAAGCGCGGATCGTCGGCCAACTCCGGACGGCCCATCAGTTCGCACAACCGCCGCCAGCGCGCGTTGTCGACGGCGAGGATCATCACGTGCCCGTCGCTGGCGGGATAGGAGTTGTAGGGCGCGATCGCGCCGCCGGAGGCGCTGTTGCCGTCGCGCGAGCTGCGCAGGCCCATCCCGTAGGCGCCGAGGAACGAGGTCAGCGACGGGACGATCGAATCGTACAGGCACAGCTCGACCATCAGGCCCTCGCCGGTGCGATCGCGTTGGCGAATCGCGGCGAGCAGCCCGGCGCAGAAATGCGCGCCGCCAAGGATGTCGGCGATCGCGGCGCCGGTCTTGAGCGGCGGCCCGTCGGCCTCGCCCGTGATCGCCATCACGCCGCCCATCGCCTGCACGATCGGATCGAAGGCGGCGAGCTGGCTGTAGGGTCCGCTCAGGCCGAAGCCGGTGTTGGTCGCATAAATGACGCGCGGATTGCGCGCGCGCAGCGTTTCGTAACCGAGGCCCATCGCCTCCATCGCGCCGGCGGCGAAGTTCTCGACCACCAGGTCCGCCGTCTCGACCATCCGCAGAAACAGCGCCTTGCCCTCTGCGCTCTTGAGATTGAGCGTGATCGAGCGCTTGTTGCTGTTGAGCACGGCGAACGGATAGCCGTAGGCCTTGTCGCGTTTGCGGAACAGGGCGCGCGCGCCGTCGCCGACGCCGGGAGCCTCGAGCTTGATCACCTCCGCGCCCAGAAAACTGAGCAGCATGGTCGCGTAAGGACCGGCGTAATAGTGCGTCAGGTCGAGAACCCGCAGATCGGCGAGCGGCTGATGCATCGACGCTCCTCCCGCGCGCGCCCGTGGCGCGTGAATCAGACCAGCACGCCGGACTTGCGCAGATGCTCGATCTGGTCGAGCGTGAGTCCGAGCATCGACTTGAGCACGGCTTCGGTGTCGGCTCCGCGCACCGGCGCGGGGCTGCGCACGGCGCACGGCGTTGCCGACATCTTCCACGGCACGCCGGCGTGCTGGCGCTTGCCGACCTCGGGATGCTCGAGCATGGCGAAGTAGCCGCGCTCGTTCAGATGCGGGTCCTCGGACAGGTCCTTGTTGCTCATCGCGGGGAAGGCGGCGACGCCCGCGGCCTGCAAGGCGCGCGCGGTCTCCCAGCGGTCGCGCCCGCGCGTCCACGCGGTGACGATTTCGTCGAGCGCGGACTCGTTTTGCTTGCGCGCCGCGGCGGTCTTGAAGCGCGGATCGGCGGCCAGTTCCGGCTGGCCCATCACGCGGCAGAGCGCGCGCCATTCGTCGTCGCCGCCGACCGCGATTGAGACCCACTGCTCGTCGTCGCCGGCCGCCTTGTAGCATTCATGCGGCGCCATTACCGGGTCGTGATTGCCGTGGCGGCCGGGTTCGCGATGATTCAGCTCGTACTCGAGCATCCCTTCCGGCATCAGCGCGAGCGCGGTTTCGAATTGGGACTGATCGATATACTGGCCCTCGCCGGTGAGCGCGCGATGGGTCAGCGCCGCCATCAGGGCGAACGCGCCAAAAATTCCCGCGTTGGGATCGGGATACGAGATGCCGATTTCGCCGGGATCGCCGCCTTCATAGCCGGTGGTGAAGAACATCCCGGACGCGGCCGAGGCGGGCGGTCCGTAGCCGACGAAGCCCTTGTACGGTCCGGTCTGCCCGTAACCCGACATCGAGATCATGATAATGTCGGGCTTGATCGCGCGCAGCTTGTCGTAGCCGAGGCCGAGTTTGTCCATCACGCCGGCGGCGAAATTATCCGCGACGATATCGCATTGACGGACCATCTGGCAGGCGAGATCGATCGCCTCGGGCCGGGTCAGATTGAGCGTGATCGAACGCTTGCCCTGATTGTACTGGTTGAAATACCCGGCTCGGTTCGGACCGGGAATATCGTCGGCGAAGGGCGGAATCAGGCGCGTGACGCAGGCCGGACGCGCAGTTGTTTCGACCCGGATCACCTCGGCGCCGAGATGCGCCAGTTGCATCGTGCAGAACGGTCCCGCCCATGCCCAGGTGAAATCGAGCACGCGGATTCCGGAAAGTGGCAGATTGGCCATTTCAATAACCTCGCGGCGTCAGGCGACGCCGGTCTTGCGCAGTTCGTTGAGACGCTCGCGGGTCACGCCCAGTTCGCCGCAGAAAATCTCCTCGGCGTGTTCGGCCAGCCGCGGCGCCGGCCGCCTGAGCGCCCAGGGCGTGGCGCCATACTTCGACGGCATCCCCGGCAGACGCATCGCGCCGATTCCGGGCTGTTCGAGCGCGGCGAAGAATTCGCGCTGCGCAAGATGATCGCTTTCGTACAGATCGCGCATCGTGTTGACCGGCGCGAAGGGCACCCTTCGTCCCTGCGCCTCGCGATACAGCTCCTGCGTCTTCCACTGGCTGAGCCATTCGCCCATCAGCGCCTTGAGCGCGTCCTGGTTCTGCCCGCGAGCAATCCGGTCCTTGAACAGCTCGTCATTGGCCCATTCGGGATTGCCCATCAGCTCGACCAGCCGCTTCCATTGATCCTCTTCGACCGCAAGCGCGAAAATCTTGCCGTCCGCCGTGTCGCTGATGAACCACGGGCCGAGCAGGCGCGAGCCGAGGCGCGAGGTCTCGCGATGCGCATACGACCAGTGCATGAAGTTCATCTCGAGCATCGCGGCGACCACCTCCTGCTCGGAGACGTCGATCGATTGGCCCTGGCCGCTCTTGAGCCGATGCATATACGCGGCGAGCGCGACCATCGCGGCATGAATCCCGCCCTGGAATTCGCATTGCGAGCCGAAACATTTGAGCGGCGGCAAATCGGGGTAGGGCGAGGCTCCCGGGCTCAGCGTGGCCCATCCGGAGGCGTTTGCGACCGTGAGTTCGTAGCCGCGCCAGTTGGCGTACGGACCGGTTTCGCCGAAGGGCGAGATCGCGGCCACGATCAGTTTCGGATAGGCGGCCCGCAGCGCGGCGCTGTCGAGACCCTGCGCAGCGCGTTCGCCCGGCGCCACGTTATGGATCAGGATATCGGCGCCGGCGAGCAGCCGGCCCAGCAATTCGCGGCCTTCGGGACGCTTCAGGTCGGCGACGACGCCGCGCTTGTTGGCGTTGAGATAGATGAAGATGCCGCTTTTTTCCGGATCCACGGTATCGCCGGGAAACGGCCCACGCCGGCGCGTCAGGTCGCCGCCGGGCGGCTCGACCTTGATCACTTCCGCGCCCAAATCGGCGATCATTTTGGCCCCGAACGCGGCCGGAATTCCTTCGCCGCATTCGACAATCTTGATCGCCCCAAAGGGCGACGCTGCCTGGCTTCGCACGTCCACTCGGTCCTCTTCGATTAGTCTGGCTGAACGGTCTTGCGCTTCCCCATAGCGCTTTCCCGCCGCCGAACGCAAATTCGCCGCGCCTTCGCCTCGATCAGAGCTTGCCGGCGGCCTTGAGCTTCTCGATCTCCCGCTCGCGCAGATCGCGCCGCCGGATCTTTCCGGTGACCGTCATCGGGAACTCGTCGATAAACTCGAAATCGCGCGGATATTCGTGGAACGCCAGGCGCTTTTTGACGTGTTCCTGGATCTCCGCGATCATTTCCGGCGACGGCTGATGGCCCGGCAGCAGCTTGACGAACGCTTTGATCGCCTGGCCACGCTTTGCGTCCGGAATTCCCACAACCGCGCATGAGGCGACGGCGCGATGCTCGATGATCTTCGCCTCGACCTCGGCCGGACCGACGCGATAGCCCGAAGTCTTGATCACGTCGTCGTTGCGCCCCTGGAAGTAGATGTAACCCTCTTCGTCCATGTGGCCCATGTCGCCCGTGAGACACCATTCGCCGGCGAATTTTTCCGCCATCGCGGCCGGATTCTTCCAGTATTCCTTCATCACGACCGGACTGTCGCGGCGAATCGCGATCTCCCCGGTCGCACCGGGCTTTACCGGATGGCCGTCCGCGATAATCGCCACGTCGTGGCCCGGAAAGGCCTTGCCGAGCGGCTCCAGCAGCGGTTTCTCGAGCGCGGAGCAGTTGCCGATGAAGTAATTCGCCTCGGTCTGACCGAAGGCCTGATTGAACTGCACGCGCAACTGCTCATCGACCCATCGCGCCAGTTCGGGACTGACCGGTTCGGCGCCGCTGACGATGCATCGCAGGCGCAGATTGGGATACTTTTCGCGCGGATTTTTCACCGTGAAAAATCCGCGC
>JAJXYM010000093.1 GCA_021780585.1 Deltaproteobacteria bacterium | reverse complement strand
CGGCAAGGTCGTGCTATAAACGCGAAACCAATCAATCTTCGACCACGCGAAAGGACGGCGACGATGGCGACGCACGCAACGCAAATATCCACGGATACGAAGGACGCATGGCTCGCACAGGTCGTCGAGGAGCCAGTCCGTCCGGAGATGCCGATTATCGATCCGCATCATCATCTTTGGGACAACCCTTCGAGCCGCTACCTGCTCGACGAAGTTTTGCGCGACACCGGGTCGGGCCATCGCGTGGTCGCGACCGTGTTCGTCGAATGCATGTCGATGTACCGAGCCGACGTAGCGCCGGCGATGCGTCCGGTCGGCGAAACCGAATTCGTCAACGGCATCGCGGCGCAAAGCGCCAGCGGCAATTACGGTCCGACGCGGATCGCCGCCGGCATAGTCGGCTTTGCCGATTTGACCCTCGGCGCCGCCGTCGAACCGGTCCTGCAGGCCCATATCGCGGCGGCTCCGCGGCGCTTCCGCGGCATCCGCCACGCGGCGGGCTTCGATCCCTCGCCGGCGGTCAGAAACTCACATACCAATCCGCCGCCGGACCTGTACCAACTCAAATCGTTCCGTGAAGGCTTCGCGAAACTAAACGAACTGAAGCTCAGTTTCGAGGCCTGGCAATATCATCCGCAGCTTCCCCAATTGACTATGCTTGCGCGAGCCTTTCCCGATACTGTGATTATACTCAATCACTGCGGCGGGATTCTCGGCATCGGACCCTACGAAAACAGGCGCGCGGAGATTTTTCAGCAATGGAAGGCGGATATCGCCGAGTTGGCGAAGTGTCGAAACGTCGTCGTCAAGCTCGGCGGAATCAACATGCCGCTCAACGGCTTCGGATGGCATCGGCGGGCACAGCCACCGACGTCGGACGAGCTGGTGTCCGCGACCCGCGATTACTATCTGCATCTGATAGATCGCTTCGGTCCAGCCCGATGCATGTTCGAGAGCAATTTCCCGGTCGATCGGACCTCCTGCTCCTATCTCGTGCTATGGAACGCATTCAAGAAGATCGCCGCGTCCTTCACCAACGAGGAACAGGCGGAGATGTTCCATGGCGCCGCCGCGCGAGTCTACCGCCTGCCCGATTTTGCATAACCGGCGGCGCGGTCTCGGCCCAGGCAACCGGCTACGCCCCTCCAGCGATATCAACATGGCGCGAGGAACGCGCCAGACACTTCTGGGCCGGCCCACGGATTCCCCGCGCTTTTACGGACAACCTAATCAGAGCGCACGCTCTCGCGGAATATATCTGGTGACAATCACTCTATATCCATCGAGTTCGGCGGGCGTTGATTTTCTAACCTCTGGAATGTCTTCCGCGTCGGGAACTTCAACGTCGATGGCTATTTCGCCCTTGAAATAATTCAGCGATACTTTGCGAACGTTTGGATTTTTCATCAGGCGACGGAGGTATTTCAGCCTCACCGCATCCGCCGCCTTTTGTCGCGCGGTATAATCCGCGTCACCCACGAGAGCGTAGGATATTTCCCGCTTTCCCCTTGCGGTGCTCAGCGTGACGTTCAATAGTCCTTTACTCTCGCCCGAGCGCTCGGGGCAAAATTCCAGAGTCTCGAAACAGTTTGCCCCGGGGGGCAAGGAATGACAGCCAGGCAAGGCTGACCTGCGGCTCTCGTCATGAAGACAAACGATGCCGAAACTCCCCGGACCCGACTGCCAAAAACCTTCACCCTTGATTCTCAATCCTATATCAATTGTCGAATTTGAATTATTCCGAATTACCAGCGTGTCGCAAGCTCCGCATTCGCGAAACCTCGCGACTCCGCAGTAAGAAGGGGATTTTTCGTCGTGAATTTGAATTTTTGCATCGCAAACCCAGTCAGTGAGATCTGAGGTCTTCACTAAACCCGTTTCAATCGATCCCTCTGAAGTGGCGCCGATATTCAGGCACAACATTAATGCCAATGCACGCACAACGGGTAACTTCATAAATTTCCACCACCGAGAGCTTCGCCCGCCATGCGAAAACGCTAGTTGACGGGCGTCGACGAAATTCCTGTGCTCGCGTCCGCTGTTGGTGTGGTGACCACCTCAACCGGAATGCCCTCAAAGCTAGCGGGCGCGTTTGCGGCCACGAACTGATAGTTCGTAAGCGGCGGATTGGAAATGCTGTAAGGGTCGATGCCGTTTGCAGCATAAACGATCAGCATGGCTTCAGAGCCGGAGAGGTCTATCCCAACATCGTCGACGATACCTTCGGACATCAGACTGCTATAATATGCTTCAAAGGCGGGTAAGACGGAATTTGCGCTATTCACGTCCGTATCGCCGGTAGTGTAAGAAGCTACCTGAGCTGCTGGTGGTGTGCATCCTCCGCCTCCTTGCGCCAATGCTAACCCGGTCGTGCCGCTCGTCGTCTGTAAGCCGGTCAATACAGTCGACAACGGAGTGGCGTGTGCATGGTTACCGTTCGCGGAGATCAACAGTCCGATAGGCTGAGGGCATGGATCTTTCGTAAAGACAATAGACCCCGAATCTCCCTCGATCGCGAAGTTCCTTCCTTCGATTGCTCTTTGGCGGCGCAATACCACCGTTCTATACACGCAAGACGCTCCAAAACGGTCGGTCGGAAAGTGCTCGCAGTAGGTGGTGAACACTGGCTCGTCTATCGCAGTAATTGTACCAGTGGTTAGACCGGATGCCGCCCCCATCTTTTGCACGGCCATGCCCTTCTTTAATACTGGCGCAACAATTCCACTGTAGCTGCCCATATTTAGAATCGAGCTGGTACTTTCAACGGCACCGGGCACGGTCTGTGCCATTGCAGCATCGACATCATTGTAGGCTCTGGCGAAAAACGAGACGGACAAGGAGGCGGTGAGATTACCAACGACATATGTCTGGTAGAGATTTTGGTACCCACAGTTCGGAATGAAAATAGTTCCGGGCTGGACGATCGGTACGGTTTGGGTGCCGCTAAACCATCCCGTAAGGTTGGTGCTTAAGACATGAGCTGCACTTAGGATATATCGATTCCCGTTCAAATCCTGCAGGACCCCACCCAGCGTACCGGTCATGCACCAAACGTTTTGTCCGTTGTTATAAAGGCTGATGACGTTATTGGAACCACTGACTCCGAGCGGAATCGGGAATGGAAACTGTACATCCCATGGCGTTTGAGGCGGAATCTGGCCGGCGGCTATACCAGCAAGACATAAAAGTAAAGGAACTACGGCTACGATCTTTCTTCCATATCTTTTGAACTGCCGAGTGATAGTCCGCACAGCTTCTACCTCGTTTATGTGATCATAGACAGGGCATATTTTCGCCTCACTTTTAGAAGGAGATGTAACAAATTGTCAAGTGTAAATCATCGGTAACGGGGCGCGGCGATTTCGTGTACTTTTGGGCGTGACCCTAATTCGTCATCAGCTTAAGCCAAGGCCGACGCAGCGGTCGAGCCGAGGGTCATTGCGCGCTCGAGCGCGTAGGGCCGGCAGGCCCACGAGGCGATTGCGCCCAGAAGGTAAATCACAATGTAGACTTCGAAGGCGATCGTGTAGCTGTGCGCGAAGTCGAAGATCCACCCGGAGACGATCGGGCCGAGCGCGGCGCCGATCGTATTGGCGACGGCGGTGATTCCGGAAATCGACCCGTAGCGCCGAAGTCCCATCGACTCCGCGATCAGCAGCGGTATCAGCATCAGGGGCACGGCGAAGGTCGCGCCGAAGGTGAGCACGAACAGCGCCATAATCCATAGATGGGTCGCGCCGAGCGCCAGCACCAGCGCGACCGCCTGGACGACGAAACTCACGGCCAGCGCAATCCGCGCGCTGATCCGGTCGGCGAACGCGCCCATAAGGATCTTGCCAACGGTGGTGATGCCGAAACTGAGACTGACCGCGTTGGCGGCGGCAGCCGCCGAGTAATGCAGGTCAATTAGATACTGATTGAAGTGAATCAGCACACCCGTAGCGGCCAGAGCGAAACAGAATTGCGCCAGCACGATCATCCAGAATGAGCGCGTGCGGAAGGCCACGGAAGTATCGAAGCCGTCGAGTTTCGCGCCCGCTTCAGCGACGCTCATGCGGACCGCTCCGGGCGCCCGGCTGCGTACCGTCAGCGTCACCAGCGGGACGACGATCGCGAAGATTGGAATCGCAAGGACGAAATAAGCCGCGCGCAGACCATGCGCCGCGATCACTCGGGCGGCAACCAGGTTCATCACCATCCCGCCCGTCGTGGTGCCGGCGCTGGTGATACCCATCGCGAGGCCGCGGCGGGCGCCGAACCAGTTCGCGACGACAAACGACGCCGGAATCACCGTCCCGGCCGCGATTCCGACGCCCAGCAACAGATACGCCGAGGCCATCGCGAAGAACGAATGCGCCCGGCTGGCGAGCATGAAGGCCGCGCCGGCGGCGATCGTCCCCACCAGCATCACGAACTTGGCCTCGAAGCGATCGAGCGCCCATCCGACCGGAATGACGCACAGGCCGAGCGAAAGCGCGAGCAAGCTTGGGATAAGCGAGGTCTTCGCGCGGCTCCAGCCGAACGTCTTCAACAGCGCCGGCAAAAAGGTGGGCGTCGTGTCATAGCCGGAGCCGAACACGAGCAGCATCGCGACAAACAGACAGCCGACGATAAACCAGCCCTGACGTTCCTGCGGCGTCATTGCGACTCCCCCGGCCGAAAGCGCCATGCGGCCAAAGACAATTTCGACGCGTCACGCCGCCGTCCCCCGGCGCCGGCGCGGCCGTCGCGATGCGACTATTCCAGAGCCGTGTCGGGAATGAAACCCTCAAGCCCGTCGCGCATGCGGATTTTCATGTAGGTCAGCGCGACTCCAACCACGTGAACGTCATGGCCCTGATGCACCTCGGCGAGCCTTTTCGCGGCATGATTGGGCGCGGCGAGCACGGGCGAATTGGTGGTGAGATGAAAAATCTTGTCGGTCGGCGTGACCAGATCGACCGCTTCGTACGGTACGTAGGCGGTTTTGCCGCTCTTGAGTCGAACCTGAAGATAATAGCGGGTCGTTCCAGTGACGTTCACGTACTTGCCGGATTGCACCGGCTCAAGCCGCGCGCTGCCTCGATCGGGCCGTGAATAGGCCCACGAATCCCCAATCAGCCGCAGATGACCGCTGGCCGGCTCGATCACTGTCGACGACGCGGCCTCGCCTGGAGCGGCCACATGCGTGGGCGAGGGCTTCCGGCGCGGGCGCGGCGGCCGAGACGACATCTCGGGCGCGACTGATCCGGACGGCGGAATCGGCGCCGCCGAAACGCCCGAACCGGCGGGCGAGATCGTCGTCGTTGGCAGCGTGTCCGGAACGTTGGATTCGCCCTGGGCCCAAGCGATCCCGCCGCCGACGACGACGAACAGCATCGCCAACCCGACCGCAACGCGACCGATGCCGACTCCGCCGCGACGCGCCGCCGGCGACCGTCGGCCGGATCGTTCGCCGCCGGCGTCCCCGGATCGGTTCATCGGACAATTCCAGCGTCGCGCTTCAGCAGGCGCCGCACACAGTGCATCGGGTAACGTCGCAAGGCTTGCTCTGATGCTCATAGTGAGCTTTTTTTCGCTCCGACAGCAGGAACCATTTATGGATGTGATGGTCGATGAAGTCCCACGGCAGGATTTCATCGTGCGCGTATTGTCGGGTGACGTAGAAATCGGGATTCGGCAGTCGTGAATCGCCGGCGATGACGTCGCATCGGATGGCGCGTAATTCCCGCCAGATCGCGCCCGGCTCGACGCATCGACGCGCGTCGAGCCGCTCCAGGATCGCGCCCACGCGGCGGTCGCCACGCGAGACCAGCGTCTGGAAATAGGCTTCGCGGGGCGATTCCGCGTCCAGCGCGATCGTGGCGCCGCCGCTTCGTCCGAGGGCGGCGCGCAGCAGCGCGATTTTCCGCTTGATCGCGCCGGCGTCGGCCATCGGATCCCATTGGAACGGCGTCCACGGCTTGGGCACGAATGGATTCAGCGAGACCGTGACGCGCCCGACCGATCGTTTCAACGCGCGCGCCCGTTCCAGGATCGTTCCGGTCAGGCGGGCGATTTCGCGCACGTCGTCGTCGCGCTCCTCGGGCAGCGCCAACATAAAGTAAAACTTTAAGTTTTCGACGCCGCCGCCAATCAGCAGCTCGGCGGCGCGCAGGATCTCCGCCTCCGACAGATTCTTGTTGATCACCTTGCGCATCCGCTCGCTGCCCGCCTCGGGCGCGATCGTGACGCTGCGATTCCCGTTGCGGGCCAAGGCGGAGGCCAGCGCGGGCGTGATGCAATCGGCTTTGAGCGACGACGGCGACAGCCGTCCGCCGCGCTCGGCGACGGCGCTCGCGATCTCCGCGACGCCCGGCACGCTCGCCATCTCGGCGCCCACCAGGCCGATGACCTTGCGTTCGGTGAGGCCGCGCGCCGCTTCCTCCAGAATCCGCTCGGGGCTGCGATAGCGGATCGGGCGGTACATGAACCCGGCCGCGCAAAACCGGCATCCCCATTGGCATCCGCGGCTCGCCTCGACCAGGTACATATCGCCGAAGACGGACTCCTCGGTAAGAATCAGCGAGGCGGTGGTGAACTGGTTAAGATCGCGGATCAGGCGGCGGCGCACGCGCGATTCGCCGGGTCCGCAATAATCGACCGTTACGATCCGGCCGGTGTCGTCGTGGATTGGGTGGAAGTAATCGGGCCGATAGGCGCCCTCGATTCGGGCGAGCGGCTCGAGCGGTGGCGACGCCCGCGTCGCGCCGCGAGCGGCGGCGTACGCGGCGATAAATTCGGGAGCCAATTCCTCGCCTTCGCCGATCAGGAACAGATCGACGAAATCGGCGATCGGCTCGGGATTGAGGAAGACCGCCGAACCGCCAGCGATAATCAACGGATAGCCGCGGCCGGCGCGATCGGCGCGGCGCGGCGGAATCCCCGCCATCCGCAGCATCGAGACCACGTTGAGGTAGTCGGTCTCGAAGGAAATGGAAAAGGCGAGGATATCGAAATCGGTTAGCGGATCGCCGCGCTCAAAGGATTGCGACGCCGACGAATGCTCCTCGATCGCGGCGCGTTCGTCGGCGTCGGGGAGAAAGGCGCGGTCGGCGGCGACGCGCGGATCGGACTCGAAAATGTGGAAAATCGACTGGAAGCCGAGATTCGCCATCCCCAGCCGGTAGATATTTGGATAGACGACGCAGACGCGGATATCGCCGCCGCGCGAGCGCTGGTAGAGCGGCTTCTCGCGGGCGATTCGTTCGAGGGCGCGTTTGCGGAAATACATCGGGTAACGGCGCGGGCCGGTAGCCTTACAGCTTAACGTCGCGCGGCGGGACGGCTCAAGGGGCCGATCGGCCCCGCCCGGAGTTTGTGAATTTCTTCGGAATCGGGGATTCCTCGCCACGCCTGGCGGCGCGCCAATCGGTTCGATCTCGAAAGCGCGCGCGGGCTTGGCCCCAAACAGTCATTCGCGGGCTTGACCCGCGAATCCATATCGATGGATGCCCGGGTCAAGCCCCGGCATGACGAATAAGAGGCGCTCGCAGATGCGCACGGCCCAGGAGTCGGGCGGCGAAGGTGATGCCGGCGTTCGCGGCCCAAAGCAGGCGCCGGCGCTTAGCGCAGGCGCCCAAGCTGCCGCCGGGTCATCATCCAATGCAATTCGGCGGCGCGCGGCGCGATCCGCCCGATCGGCAACTCCAGCGCGACGCAGGCCAGCTTTCTCAACCGCAGATGCATACCGCTGGAATCGCCGGCAAGCAGGATCGCGGCGATCGCGCTCAATTGCGGTTCGTGGCCGACCACCATGACTTCGTCATGGCGGGTATGCGGCAGGATCGCGGCGATTGCCGGCGCGGGCGGAATTCCAGCGGCCAGGTCCGCCAGCGATCGCACCGGCGGACTCATCGGAAAGGCCTCGGCGAGGAGGCGCGCGGTTTCGGCGGCGCGTGGCAACGGACTGGTCAGAATCAGATTCGGGGCCAGATCGATCGCGCGCATCCCGGCGGCGGTCCGTCGGGCATGTTCACGACCCTTGTCGGTCAGGCGGCGGCTTTCGTCCTCGGCCGCGGCGCCGGCGACTTCGGCGAGCGCGTGGCGCACCAGATAAAGCATCATGCGGAATCATCCGTGGGCGTGGTTTGAGATTTATGGATTGGCGCGGCGCGCTTCGACGCCGGCTCCGCGTTGAGCTCCGTGGCGGCGCGCTCGGGCAAAACCGCCATTTCGTTTCGGGTCGGCGCAGGCCCGGCCGTCACGGCGGCGGCGGGTTCGGACCCCGCGACGGCCGCCGCGGCCGCGCACGCGGCGTCCGCGATTTCGCCGAGTGCGGCTTCGA
>JAJXYM010000115.1 GCA_021780585.1 Deltaproteobacteria bacterium | reverse complement strand
TGATGATCTCCTCGCTACGCTAAGTTGGTTGGCGCTGGCTCCGGTTCAGCCCTCGAGCACGCCCAGGATATCGTCCTCGCGCAGAATCAGATGCTCTTCGCCCTCCAGCTTGACCTCGCTGCCGGAGTACTTGCCGAACAGAATCCGGTCGCCGGCCTTGACGTCGGGGGTGAGAAGCTTGCCCTCCTCGGTCATCTTGCCCTTCCCCACAGCGACAACCTTGCCTTCCTGCGGCTTTTCCTTGGCGGTATCCGGAATGATGATTCCGCCCTTGGTCTTCTCTTCCTCTTTGATCCGCTTGACCAGAATCCGATCGCCCAACGGTCTGATTTTCATGGGGACCGATAGCCTCCTTGTGACTTGGTTTTTTTATTTCCCGGATCCCCGGGTTTGCGCGCGAAACGTAACCACGAGTTCCGATTTGTCAATTGGCACTCTCCAAGAGCGAGCGCCAATCGATCACTCTAGCCAACCATGGGATTATTGCAAGGCTTCGAGCCCGGCGGGCAGTTCGTTCGGCCGACGAGAATTTCTACATTGCCGGCAATTCGAGCACGGGCGCTGTCGCTGGCGCCTCGGGTGGCGGCGGAAGCTTGCAAATCTCCAACGACGCTCCACTCGCCAATGGCGTGATTGGCGCAATCTCGGGCTAAGCGATAATTACTGGCGTATTTCAGCGCACATCTTAGCCGAAGATCAGTCAGCGCCCAGGAACGGATGATCCGCAGTCGCCTGCGGATTTAACCTGGCGCGCAGAGCATCACTCCGATCCCGTTTCGAATGCGCTGGCGCCCTATCTGGCGCCGCCGCGGGGGCAAGCTCCTGGCCCGGCGCCGGCAGGCCGATCCGACGTCCCCGCGAGAGCGTCTTGCGTCGTCAATCGACAAATTCAACAGGATGCCCGATCTTCTCCGAGATCACTTCCGCCAGCCGCGCGAAAAGGTCGTGGCCGTCCTTGTCGTCGCGCCATCCGGTGGAGGCGTTCCAGTCGTAATGGCGGCCGCTCGCGCCGGCGGCCAGCCAGATTTGCCCGGTCGCCGATTGGCGACTGACGATGAATTTGCCGCCGTCGGGAAATTCGATCGTCACGGCGCCGTCGCCGGTCGCGTAATCGACCTCGTCGGGATCGAGCGTCTCCAGCCATCGCGCGATCCGCCCGAGGCATTCGTCGGCTCGTTTGGCGAATTCGGCCTGGTCCATGATCAAAGATTGTCCACCTGATGATCCGACCGGGAGCGGCCACGGACCACCGCGCCGCGCGGCTGGTTGGTGACGGTTACTCTCCGCTTCGGTCGGCGCGCTCAGCGTTGCGGACCGCGCTTGCGCAATTCTTCTTCGCGATAGCGCCGGTATAGAATATTCCACTCCGGACTGCCCTCGACGATGCCGCGCTTGATTGACGCGATTTTGCGGCGCGCGGCCGCGTCGATCGCATCGCCCTGCTCGCTCCATCCCTCGATAATTTCGCGCGCATGGCGCAGCGCGACCGCGAAATTCGGGATTTCGGCGAGACCCTCGTCGCGCAGCTTCGCCAGCGATTCGCGCGCCAGATAGAGCGTCCGCGCTTCGCTGAGCTTCATCGCGAAACCCTTCCCGCCGCATGTCGATATGGCCGGTATGTCACAACGTGAAGCCCTTTTTCTCGGCCAGGCGATTGCGAATCATCCCGCGCAACCGCGTGACGTCGAGGCGCGGATCCTTGCGCGCCTGCTCCGCCGCCATCCGCTCGGCCTCGTCGTCGATTTGCGCCTCGGTCTCAAAATTCGCCGACATCAGTTCGACCACGCACGCGACCAATTCTTTTTCGTCGGCCTTGGGCTTGATCGAGCCGCGCGCGATCAGGCCGCGCACGAGATGGGTGGCGAGGGCGTCGATTTGCGTGTCGCTAATCATGCTCGCGGCGGATTATAGCGTATCGCGACGCCGACAGCGTAGCCGTCCGACGCCCCGGGTTGAACCGCGATCATCGGGGCTGGCGCGCCGACCGTGATCGGAAGCGCGTAAGGAACGGGGCGGGCCATCCGCGATGGTCCGCCCCGTTTGGCGTTGCGATCGTTCGCCTGGCGGCGAGCGTCTCAGGCTGGCGCCGCCGCGAAACCGCCGCCGTCGCCGCGCAGAATCGCGTCGAAGCGCAGTCCGCCCAGATAATGGCGCCGCGCCTCGTCGTCGGTAATCGCGGCGCGGCGCACGTCGCGCCGGCGGATCTGCCAGACGCCGCCGACCATCGGATGGCGTCCCTGACGATAGCTGAAGAAATAGTAAACGAACTGGCGCACCGTCGCCCGGCGCGCTTCCGCCTCGAGTCCGCGTCCGCCCGCGACCGTGAAGATCGTATGGAGCAGGCGGCCGAACGAATAGAAACCGCTGAAGGCGTCGCGGTAGGCCTGATACCACGCCGCGCGATCGAGCTTGTCGTGCTTCAGCGTGACGTGCTGCGAATCCAGATTGTTGAAGTCCCAATCGAAGATCTGCCCGTCTTTGGCGTAGCGCGCCTGATCCTCGGTGCCCGGCAGCGGCGTCATGATAAAGAACGAAACGATATCAAAGCCAATTTTTCGCAGCGTCTGCGCCGCGATCCGGCCGCAATCGGGACCGTCAAAGGGAAAGCCGAGCATATAGCCCGCATGCACCGACACGCCCACGCGATGCCAGTTGTCGACGACGCGCCGGTATTTGTCGAGCACGTGCTTGCGCACCTCCTCGATCTTGTGGCGATGCTGGCGTTCGTCGGTGTTCTGGTATTTGGTCGCGAAATTCAGATTGTCCGGATTGAGCGACTCGATTCCCACGAACGCCTGGTAGCATCCCGCCTTCGCCGCCAGTTCGGTGAAGCGGCGGCTGCGGCGATGCTTGGCGGTCTCGCTCTCGCCCTCCGCCAGATTGGCGTAGCACGAGGCGTCCACATCGACCTGCATCATGAAGCTGAGTTGCGGGAACTCCTGCTTGACTTCGCACAGCCCGGTCAGAATCTCCTCCCAGCGCGGACTGCGGAAGAAATCGTCATCGACCAGGAAAAGCGACGTGATGCCATGATTGCGCGCGGCGTCGCGCACCCAGTTCACCACGGCGTTGGGCTCGCGCGAGCGCATCGTCCGCCCCATCACGTTCTTCACGCTGCAATACGAGCAGGTGAAAGGGCATCCGCGCGACGTGTCGATCGTGGTCATGGTGGGATCGAAAAAGCGCGTCAGATAGCGATCATCGACCACCGGAAGCTGCGACTCGGTGATCACCGGCACGATAATATCGTCGCGGCCGGTTTTGGCGCGGATGCCGTCGGTCACGGCATAATGCGGCCGCAGTTCGCCGCGCAAATAGTCCTCGATAATCTCGCCCCAGAGATTTTCGGCTTCGCCCGAAATCGTGGTGATCCCGCAGTTGTTGAGGAATTCACGCGATTCGGGATAGCCGCTGACGTGAAATCCGCCCATCATCGTGGGCACGCCCTGGGCGACGAATTGCAACGCCAGATCGCGCCCGCGCGGATACTGGTTCGATTGCACGCCGGCGATTCCGATCAGCAACTCGACGCCGTCCTCCTGGACCTTTTCCCGGATCGCCCGGATGGTCTCGGGGCTGACCACGCCGTCGCAGATCTCGTCCCAGATTACGGTGTCCAGATAGACGTTGCGCGCGGCCGAATAGCGCCGGTTATAGCCTTCATTGAGCGCCTTGAGGACGGTCAGCGTGTTATTCGGCTGCACGCCGTAACGAAAGACCTGTACATAGCCTTCCTCGTCATAGCGCGAAGGCTTGATGAAATAGATCCGGATCGTACGGAACGGCTCGGGTTTGAGCGCGCCGTCATGCAGCGCGCCCGGCCGCGCGTCCAGCCGCGGCATTTGCGCCGGACGGTCGACGCCATAGCGCTCCCGACCCAACAGCATGTAGAGGACGACAGTGGCGAAAACCAGGAAGCCAGCCACATAGAGCAGAAAGAGCATCGCGTTATCCTTTATCGCCGCCGCGCCGCGAAAGACGGCGCCGCGCGATCATTCTAACCGACCGGTCAGAGTAAACTAAGCCAGCCCGCCGAAGTCAACAATTAGCGCCGCCGGAGTTTCGGTAAAATTTCGCTTTCGTTCGATTTTTATCAACAATATCAGCCGCTCGAAAAAGTTCACCGATACATCTCGACCAGTTGGATCAGCCCCAGGTCGCGATAGCGTTCGATCAGGTAGCCCTTGATTTCCTGCACCGACGCCATCTGCAAAACGTCGCGCGCCAGATGGCGCGCCGTCTGGTAATTGCACTCGCGCACCAGCTTGCGCACCACCGGGATGAACAGGGGGCTCAGACTAAGCTCGTCCAGCCCCATCCCCACCAGCAGCAGAGTCGCGATCGGATCGCTCGCCATTTCGCCGCAGATGCAGACCTCCTTGCCCGCGCCGCGCGCGACATTGACGACCTCCGCGATCGCGGAGAGCACGGCGGGATGGAGCGGCTCGTAGAGATGGGCGACCTTGGGGTTGTTGCGATCGGCGGCCAGCAGGTACTGGATCAGGTCGTTGGTGCCGATCGAGAAGAAATCGACTTCGCGAATCAGACGCGGCGCCAGCCATACCGCCGACGGCACCTCGACCATGATCCCGACCTCGATATCAGGATTGTGCTCGAGGCCCTCCTTGTAGAGTTCGGCCTGCGCCTCGGCGAGCAGTTCCCGGGCGCGGCGCAACTCCTCGAGGCTCGAGATCATCGGGAACAGAATCCGCACGCGATGATGCGCGGCGGCGCGCAGAATCGCCCGCAATTGCACCTTGAAGATGCCGGCCAGCTCCAGCGAAATCCGGATCGAGCGCCATCCGAGGAACGGATTATCCTCGCGCGGCACACGCAGATAGGGCGGATACTTGTCCGCTCCGATATCAAGCGTGCGAATGGTCACCGGCCGATTATCGCCGACCGCCTCCAGCAACCGGTTGTAAAAGCCCAGTTGCTGATTTTCGTCGGGAAAATCCTCGTAGGTCAAAAAGGAAAATTCCGAACGCAGCAGCCCGACCCCCTCCGCGCCGTAGCGCCGCGCCAGATGCACGTCGGCGATCAGGGCGATATTGGCGAGCATCTGCACGCGATGGCCGTCGCGCGTCGTGGTCGGTTCGTCCTGGCCGATCAGCAGCTCCTTGCGAAAGGCGTCGTAGCGCTTGATCAAAAGCTGGTATTCGCGCTCGACCTCGTTCGACGGATTAACGTAAACCACGCCGGAGTTGCCGTCGATCACCAGCGCGTCGCCCTCGACCACTGATTCCATCAGATGCTCGACGCCAACCACGGTCGGAATTTCGAAGGCGCGCGCAAGGATCGCCGCGTGCGAAGTCGCGCCGCCGGATTGCAGCGCGATGCCGGCGAGATTCTCGTGCGAGACCAGCGTGAGCTGCGACAGGGTCAGCTCCTCGGCAATTATAATCGTCGCGCGGGCGAAGGCGCTCTTGCCTTCCTCCTGCTTCAGATGGCGCAGCACGCGATGGCCAACGTCGCGGAAATCGGTCGCGCGCTCGCGCAGATAGCCGTCGGCCAGTCCCATCATCTGCGCGCTCAACTCGTCGATCACGCGGAACAGCGCGCTTTCGGCGGCGAAGCCCGCGCCAATCGCGTCCTGAATCCGGCCGATGAATTCCTCGTCCTCGAGAATCAGCCGATGGGCGTCGAAAATCTTGAGGTCCGACTCCGGCATCATCGACGCCATCCGGGTGCGCAGCGCCGCGAGTTCGCCGCGCGAACGCACCAATGCCTCTTCCAGCCGCCGGCCCTCGGACTTGAGATCATGGGCGCGCTGGTTACGATCGACCGAGCTCAGGAAGGCGCCGACCACGTGGCTGACGCCGCGGGCGAAGCCGGGCGAAGCCGGCAATCCGACCAGCCGCGGCCGCCGCACCTTGATCGGCGCGGCCACGCGCGTGCGTCCGCCGACTTTCTCGTAGCCCTTGAGCTGGCGATTCGCCTCGATCATCCGCCGGCGATATTCGTCGCGCTCCTTTTCCTTCGTGGCGAGCGTTTCGCGCAACTGGAAATGCGACAGAATCAGCGCCACCTGGCTCGCCGCCGTCTTCAGCAGCCGAACCTCGTCCTTGCCGAAACGCCGCCGCCGCAGCGTCTGCACGACGAGCACCCCGATCGGCTTCTGCCGCCCCTCCTGCACCGGCACGCCCAGAAAAGTGTGATAACGCTCTTCGCCGGTCTCCGGAAAATATTTGTAGCGGGCATGGCTCATCGCGTCCGCGACCATCACCGGACCCATCGATTCGATCGCCAAGCCGACCAGCCCCTCGTTCACGCGCATCGAAACCCGCCCGACCGAAGCGCGATCCAGTCCGACCGTCGCGCGCAGCACCAGCCGCTCATGCTGAGCGTCGAACAGATAGAGCGAGCAGACCTCGACCTCCATCGATTCGCCGATCGTCGCCACCACGCGATCCAGCGTCTCGCGCAGATCGGCGGGCGGTTCGGCGCCGATCGCGGAGATGCTTTCGATCAGCGCGAAACGGTCGCGATTAGTGGCCATGGCGTCCTGGGAGCCTACGAATTGTATCCTACGGCTTTCAGCCTTAACAACTGTGGGAAGGAAAAAGGCCGTCGCAACGGGCAAAACTATCGCGCGCGCGTCAATTCATACGCTGGCGCGCGACCGCGGGAACGGCGCGCGGCGCAAGCAAATGGTCGCTTGGGTATCGTCACCCTCGGGCTTGACCCGAGGGTCCACGGGAGCGCCGCGCGCAATCGCTTAGTCGGAGAGCTCGAACCGCGCGACTTCGCCGTTGAGCAGGCCGCGGCCGGCGCGGGTCTTGCGCGCCCGGATCAAATCGATCAGATCGCGTTCGGTCGCGATCGGCTCGTCGAGCAGCGTGGTGACGCAGCCGATCGAATTTTGCGAATGCGAATCGGAGCCGGCGACTTCGGCCAGGCCGAGATGGCGCGCGACCTTGAGCGCGAACTGGTTTTCCTCTTCCGAGCAGGCCCCATTGAGCGTCTCGACCGCGTCGCAGACCGCAAAAATTTCCAGTTTTGCGGCGGTTTCCGGCCGCGACGGGTCGATCGCCTGATGGTCCGGGTTGATGAACGAAAAGCGCGGGTCGAGCTTGTAGCGGAACGGATGGTTGGCGATCATCACGCCGCCGAGCTTGTCCACCACCTTGCGCAATTCGCGCAGCTTGTAAATGCCGCCGACGTATTCGCTCAGGCCGAACACGCCGATATGGCCCATCTCGGTCGTGACTTCCATGCCGCGCAGGCAAATCACGCCCGCCTCCGCCGCCGGCGCGGCGATCTCATTCAGGTTCCAGGCGTTATCGTGCTCGGTGATACATACCGCGCCGATTCCGATCGCGCGGGCGCGCGCGATCAGATCGGCGGGTGAGAGATTGGAATCGGCGCTGCCGCGATTGGTATGGAGATGGAGGTCGATGGTGAAATAGCGGCCGACCTCGCGCCCACCGCCGCCCGCTCCCATCCCGACGCCCCCTACTTCGGCAACTGGTCCGCGATCGTGACCTTTTTGATATGGTCGCCGACCTTGATTTTGTCGACCACGCCCATCCCCTCGACCACGCCGCCAAAAATCGTGTATTGGCCGTCGAGAAAGGGCGCCGCGTCGAGACAGATATAGAACTGGCTGCCGCTCGAGCGCCGTTCGGGATTGACGTTATCGCCCAGCCGCGCCATCGCCACCGAGCCGCGCAAATGCTTTTCCGTCGGGCTGATTTCGGCCGGCAGATCGTAGCCCGGACCGCCGGTGCCGTTGCCCTTGGGATCGCCGCCCTGGACAACGAAGCCCGGCTCCACGCGATGGAAGGTCAGGCCGTTGTAAAAGCCGTCCTTCGAGAGCTTTTCGAAATTCGCGACGGTCTTGGGCGCCACCGCCGGATAGAGTTCGATCACGACCACGCCGCGGTCGGTGTCGAGAATCGCGTATTGGCCCGTATTGCGCACGGGAAGTCCGTCCATGTTGCTTGCCGCCTTCGCGCCGCATGCGGCGCCGGTAATCAGGAGCGCGGTAAAAACCGCGCAAATCGGCGTCAGGAACCGATAATTGATCGTTTTTCTTGATCGCACGAAATCGTCCTTTCTCAAGTATTCGACGCGCGACTCGGGCGCAAGCCGGGCTGGATCGCCGCCCCTCGTGAGCGCGAGCGGCCGGGCGTGATGCGCGGCCGCGAGCGTGGCGTCGCGACGCCGTCATGGCCGCGTATCGCGCCGCGGCGCCGACCTGCGCTCAATGCTTGAGGAACTCGCGCACCGCCTTGGCCAGCGCGGCCGGCTGCTCGAGCGGCGTCATATGGGCGGCGCGATCGATCAGCTCGACCTTCGCGTTCGGAATCACCTGTTTGAATTCG
>JAJXYM010000120.1 GCA_021780585.1 Deltaproteobacteria bacterium | reverse complement strand
ATAACCGACGGCGGCACCGGCGATGGCACATTTGCCCGGGCTGCGGACTGCCAGGCCGATCCGCACCGATGCAGGCCGGTTTCCATGCAAGCCGCCTGCGCACGGGTCAGGCGCCCGCAGACCGCTCTGGCCCCCGGGGTGACCTCCCTCACCGGCGGACGGTCGGGGATTTGCCTGAATCCCCGATGGCGCCCGCGGTCCCGGGCCAATCCAATCCTTCCACAACCAGGCGATTGCGCCGGTTTGCCCGCGATTGCATGAATCTGACCGATTCCTCTTCCTGTTCGACGTTAAAGCCTCCGAAGTCGCCAGGAAGCGTCAATTGGGCGTCAGCAGTCTCGATGGATCGCCGGGGAGCGCCATGGCTGTCTACAATTTTCTTCCAGGTGCAATTTTTTTTGTTGAAACCCTCCTCTCCTATTGAAATCGCTGACCGGTTTTTGTAGAGACTGTAACGTAGTTTCCTGTTTGCGTAGTACCCCCCGCCTCGAAACATGAGGTCGGGGAGGCGTCGGCTCTGCCAGTTTTGGAGGGTCGTCGCGAAGCCAGTCCGGTTCTGTGGGGGTTCGTGGCCGGACGGGCCTTTCGCACGAGTACGTTTCATCGCGCCGTCGGGGGATGGCGCGAATGAGTTAGCTCGAAGGAGGAGACTAATGGGGACTAGCGTTTCGGGTTCCGGCATGTTCCGGGGAGGAGGGAGAGCCGGAGCAGCCCTTGTGCTGGCTCTCGGTTTGGTTCTGGGGGTGGGCGCGGGCGCGTCCGCCGGCGACGTTACGGCGCAGCCTTCAGGCGGGCTGAGCGTAACCGGAGCGTCGCTCAACACTCTGCCGCAAAGCTCGGCCGCCACGCAGGAAAACGGCTGGCTGAGCGGACTGCACGTGTCGGGCTATCTGAGCCAGACCTTCGGCATGTGGCAGAATCCGTCGGCGTTGCGGCAGCTTACCACGAGCCGCAACAATCTCGCGACCTCGCGCACGCTGCTGCAGGTCGACGAGAACTATCGGCTGAACGAGGACAACACGTTCTTCATGCGCGAATGGTTCGTTTATGAGCCGCCCTACGCCTTCAACAGCGCGAATGGCATTGGCATGTACACGAACGAGTTCTACAATCAGTACACCGTTCGTGACGCTTGGTGGGAGAACAAGACCGGTCCGCTGACGACCTATATCGGCAATCAGATCGTGGTCTGGGGTCAGTCGCTGGCGTTCCGGGTCGGCGATATTGTCAATCCGCAGGACACCACCTGGGCGTTCGGCTTCGCCAACCTCGAGCAGGCGCGCATTCCGCAGTGGATGGTCCATCCGATCCTGAATCTGCCGGAATGGGGGCCGTTTTCGTCGAACTTCGTGGAAGGCGTGCTGATTCCGCGCTTGCAGCCGATGTGGAATAGCTGCGATTACGCCGACCACCGCTACGACGGCGAATGCAACGTCAACGCGGGCAGCGTCAACAACGGCTTCCCGTCAGCGATGCACGGGCCCAGCGCGCGTTTCGACGTGCACTATCCGAACCGGTTCATCGCCGGCAGGACGGCGCTGCTGCCGGGCTCAACCAACACATTCGGGCCGTTCGGGCAGCCGGGATCCCCGGGCCTGATTGACGAGCCTTTTAATAGGGAATTCTATTATTGCAGCGACTTGGGCTCGGGTGGCCAACCGTTCAACCCAGTGCCAAAGGGCATGCAGCGGCCGTGCTTACCGAACTTCGGTCCGGGTGGCGCGGTCAATGTCGGCCAATGGAAGATCCCGGCAACTACGGTGGCGAACTGGGAAGAGGGCATCCGGCTCCATACGTTATTGGGTGGGGCGGAGTTGACCGGATTTTACTTTAATACGTGGAATTATTATCCGAGTATCTACTGGCAGGCGTACTCCAATCAGTGGCGCTTCAAGTACGCCCCGCAGCAGTACGTCGGGGTGACAGGTGACATGCCGTTGCCGATGCCATCGTCGTTGTCCGAGTATCTGCCGTTCGTCGGCCGTGCTGAGGTGGTCTATGCGAACCATCAGCCGTTTTTGGACATGAATCCGTTTGACCTGAGCGGGGTGCGGTACTCCGATACAGTCGATTCGATGGTTGCGCTGGATATCGACCAAGCTTACGCACCGTGGCTGACCAGCACCGGCAATCTGTCGGCGAACCTTGAGGTCCAGGACTACATTACGTTGGATTCCAACCAGTCGATGATAGGCGGCGGCGCGCCCTTCGGCGGCGTTGGTGGCGCTATCCACGAGAACGTTAACAAGAACGAAGTTAACGCACTGCTCAACCTCGGCACCTCGTGGCTGTGGGAGGACATCTCGCCGACGTGGACGATGATCTACAACCCGAAAGGAAAGACCTTCCTGCTGTTCCCGTCGATGGTGCTGAATCCGCCGTGGACCAAGAAGTACTTCCTGAAGCTGCAGGCGATCGAGGTTTTGGGCGGCGACATGCACAGCTTCGGCGGCGGTCTTTTCAAGGGTGAGAGCATGCTGACGGCACAGTTCCAGTACAACTTCAACCTGATGTGATTTGAAACCACCGGAGCGACAGGCGCGCGCAGGACGGCGCGCACCTGTCGCCGAGGCTACGGTCCGAAGCGGATGAAAAGCCGGGTCGCGCCGCGCGCCGGTCGCCGACGCGGAGACGCCCCGGAAAGCTGCAACGAAGATGCGAATTCATCCGCAACAGCCGATGGTAGTAGAGCAGTTGCCCGGGCCGCGGACTGCCAAGCCGATCCGCACCGATGCAGGCCGGTTTCCATACAAGCCGCCTGTGCACGGGTCAGGCGCCCGCAGACCGCTCTGGCCCCCGGGGTGACCTCCCTCACCGGCGGACGGTCGGGGATTTGCCTGAATCCCCGATGGCGCCCGCGGTCCCGGGCGATTTTCCGGGATTGAATGTGTAAAAGAATGCCGCGATCGTCTAGCAGCGATCGCGGCATTTATTTTCACGTCGTGGGCGCTCTTGAGCGGCCACGGCGGCGCGCACGTCAGATAATCTTGTTCAGCGCGAACTCGACGATTCCCACCGCGCCAGCTTCCAGCAGCTTCGGGAACAGTTCGCGCACCGTATGCTCGCTGATCACGGTCTCGACCGCGAGCCATTCTTTGCCCCGCAAAGCCGGGCTGGGATAAAGCTGCGAGATCGTCGGCGCGGTGATCGACGGCAACAGCGCGATGACCGCCTCGAGATGCTCCCGCGCGACGTTCATCTTGATGCCGACGCGGCTTTCGGCGTCGAGCGCACCCTTCATCAGGACGCCGATCTGCCGCACCTTCTCGCGCTTCCAGGGGTCCTCCCACGCGGCATGATTCGCGACCAGCACCGGCGTCGAGGTCAGCAGTTCCTCGACGATGCGCAATCCGTTGGCGCGCAGCGACGAGCCGGTCTCGGTGACTTCGACCACCGCGTCGACCAGACCGTCGGCGGCTTTGGCCTCGGTGACGCCCCAGGAAAATTCAACTTCCACTTTAACTTTGCGTTCGGCGAAGACCCGCCGCGTGAACGCGACCATCTCGGTCGCGACGCGCTTGCCGGCCAGGTCTTCGAGCCGCCGGACCGGCGAGCTGTCCGGCACGCATAACACCCAGCGGGTCGGCTGCAGCGACACCTTGGAATAGATGAAGCTCTCGATTTGCACCAGATCGACGCCGTTTTCGACGATCCAGTCGCTGCCGGTGATGCCGGCGTCGAGCGTGCCGTCGGCGATATAGCGCGGCATCTCCTGCGGCCGCAGCAGGCGGCAGCTCAGGCTGGGGTCATCGACGCGCGGGATATAGGAGCGGTCGCCGACCGCGATCCGCCATCCGGATTTGCGCAGCAGTTCGAGCGTTTGCGCTTCGAGACTGCCCTTGGGGATGCCGAACTTCAGTACTTTGCCGTTGGTAGCCATCTGAATGTGAATAAAGCGCGCGAGATTGTGACTTTTCGCTTAATTTCGATGATCTGCGCGCGAATTTACGATAACGCGGCGCCGTTGCGCCTTACGCGTCCGCCTTGGCCGGCTGGTGATGTCCGTAGCTGGCGCCATATTTCGCCGGATCGACCCGGCGCTCGTCGCTGACGCTCCATGCGCCGTCCGCGAGCGCGCGGAAAAAGCACGATTCGTAGCCTTCGTGGCAGGCGGCGCGGTCGCCGTTCTGATCGACCCGCAACAAAATCGTGTCGGCGTCGCAATCGAGACGGATTTCACGCACGGTCTGAAAATTGCCGGACTCCTCGCCCTTGCGCCACAATCGATTGCGCGAACGCGAAAAATAGCAGGCGCGCCCGGTGCGGACGGTCTCCTCAAACGCCTCGCGATTCATGTACGCGACCATCAGGACGCGGCCATTTGAGAAATCCTGCGTGACGACCGGGATAATCCCGTCGCCTTTGCTGAAATCGACCCGGTCCGCCGCCGACTGATCCATGAGTGCTACGAGCCTCCGCCGCTTGCCGCGAGACTTGAACCATCCAGTATCCGGAATTGGCGGTCCCGATTCAACGCGCCCGACGGTCGGCGTTTCCAAGCCGGGGCGTGGCGGGTAGACTGCTGGGCCTATGCCGCCGACCCAGGCTTCGCGATTGATCGCGCACGCCGGCGCGCGCCGCGCGTGCGGGAAACCGATCGCGGGCGCGCGCGTGACGGCCGCGATTCGTCTGCTGGCGGCGGCGCTGCTGATTCTGACGGTCGCCGGATGCCGCCATCGACACCGCGCCCATCCGGCCCCGGCCGCATCCGCGGCGGCCGCCGCGCCGAAATTCGAGCCGTTCCGCTTCCAGATTTCGGCGGACGGCGATCATTACCAGATCGACGGGTTGATCGCGCTGGCGAATCCGCCCGGACGGTTGCCCGCGCTGCTGGTGCTGAACGGCGGGGGCGGCGACGCGCACAAATGTATCCGCGACACGGAGCATTTTACCGCGCTTGGGATGCGCGTGGCGTGCATCAGCATGCCCGGCTTCGGCAAATCTTCGGGACCGAATCGTTTCGTCGGTCCGCCGGCGGTCGACGCCGCGCGTCAGGCGCTGAAGCTGTTGGCGGCGCGCGCCGACGTCGATCCGGCGCGCCTGGCGGTATGGGGCGTTGCCGACGGCGCGGTCGCGGCCGGCCTGCTGATGGACTCCGACTCGCGTCCGCGCGTGGTAATCCTGCAATCCGGCGCCTACGACATGCTGAAGTTCTGGCCGGAAGCGCCGCTGGGCGCGAAACTTTCGATTTTGCGCCGCGTATGGCCGTCGAAACGCGCACTGAAGGAACGCAGCGTCGTGGAGCATCTGCCGCGCCGGCTCGATTGCGCGATTCTGATCCTGCACGGCGAACAGGACCGGCGGATGCCGGTGGCGCAGGCGGAACAGTTGGCGCAGGCGCTTTCGGAACGCGGCGCGCACGTCGAAACCTATTATTTTCCCAAAGGCACGCACGATCTGGGCACGCGCGTCGATATTCCGATCGGCGGCTTCCTGCGTGAAAACCTGATCGCGCAGCCCGCGGCGTCCGCGCCGGCCGCCGCGCCCGCTCCCGCGCCGTCCGAATAGCCGGGAAACGTCAATGCCCGGAGACGACCGCGGATGCTCGAACCTGGTTTGCTCCTTTTGCGGAACGAGCCGGGATCAGGTCAGGAAGCTAATCGCCGGGCCGACCGTTTTTATATGCGACGAATGCGTTGATCTATGCTGCGAAATTATCGGTGAGGACTCCGCCACGGCCGTTAGCGCCGAACAGCGAAAGAAAATTCCCTCGCTTCGGCGTTTTATGAAACTGACGAGCGTGAAACGGCGTCGCGAATTTTCACTCGCGCGCATCGCCTTTCTCGTTATCGGGATGGCCTTGGGACGGCCGCTGTTCCGCCTGACGACCGGCCATCCCTGAAGGGAAATTCGCGAACGGCGACCCGGCCGGCGGGCGATCAGGCCGAAGACTTGAGCGCGGCGAGCACTTCCCCGGTATGGCCGCTGACCTTGACCTTGGGGAAAACCGTCCTGACCACGCCGTCGCGCCGGATAATGAAGGTGGTCCGCTGGATACCCATGAATTCGCGGCCGTAGAGCGATTTCTTCTTATACACGCCGTAGGCCGAGGTGACCCGATTGTCGGGGTCGCTGAGCAGCGGGAAGTTGAGCCCGTGCTTCTCGATGAACTTGCGATGCGCCGCGGGCGGATCGGCGCTGACGCCGACGATCTCCGCGCCCAGCGCGTGAATTTCATCGACGGCGTCGCGAAAGCCGCAGGCCTCGACGGTGCATCCGGGCGTCATATCCTTGGGATAGAAATAAAGCACGAGGTTGCCGCGCGCGGTGAGCGAGGCGAGCGAAACCGGCGCGCCGTCCTGATTCGGCAGGGTGAAATCCGGCGCGGGCCGGCCGGCAAGATCGGCCGCTTCGATCGCGGCGGCTGACGGAGTTTTTTTGGCCGGAGCCGTGAGCGGCGGCTTTTTCGTCGCGACCGGCTTGGCCTTGACGGCGGCTTTGCCCGCAACCGCGCCGCGCGCGCTGCTGGCGGAAGTCTTTTTTTTCGCCGGCGGCATGGTTGATTTCCTCCCTGCGAGCGACGCTGACGGACGTTGCGAGGGTCCTGTACGCCAATTCCGATTATGGCGCCAAGCCGGTCCCGACTCCACGAAATAGCGAAACCTGGTTAAGCCCGCCTCCGCACGCGCCCGATTTCCGGACCCATAGTTGACGAATTGTTTTTTCGGCCCTAGACTTGCGGCGAATTACGCATCCGCCGACCGCATCTCCATGGCCGTTTACACCGAGATCCACAAAGCCTTTCTCGAAGAGCTTGCGGATGACTATGGGTTTGGCCGGGTCGTCGCCGTGAGCGGTATCCCGGAGGGTTCGATCAATTCGAACTACCTGCTGGAAACGGCCAAGGGCAAATTTCTGCTGCGGGTCGATGAAGTCAAGAGCGAAAGCGAGGTGCGGCGCGAGCTCGACCTGCTGACCTTCCTGCGCAAGCACGCCTTTCCCTGCCCGCATCCGGTGCAGGACCGCACCGGGCGCTTCTATCGCGAATATCAGGGCAAGTGCGCGTCGCTCTACAAATATTGCGAGGGGCGGGCGCCGGCGGTCGGGCGCTTGCGGCCGACGCAACTGGAAGCGATCGGGCGGGCGCTGGGCGAGCTTCACGTCATCGGCAAAGGCTACAAGAAGGGCATCGACAACCGCTTCAGCTTCGAGCGGATCGCCGATCTTTATATGTCGGTGCGCGACCGGCTGCCCAACTATTTCCGCAAAATCGCGCGCACGCTCGAAGACGAAATCGATTATCTGACGCGCTATCTGGAGGGCAAGCTGCCCAAAGGCGTGATCCACGGCGATCTCTTCGCCGACAACGTGCTGTTTCGCGGCGAAAAGCTGACGGGAGTGCTGGATTTCGAGGCGGCGTGCCGCGGCAAGTTCATTTTCGATATCGCGACCGCAGTCAACGCGCTCTGCTTCGTCGAGGGCGGTTATTCGCTCGACCGTTTCCGCTATCTGCTGCAGGGCTACGAAACCGTGCGCACGCTGTCACTGGCGGAATGGGACGCCTTTCCGAACGAGTTGCGTTATTCGTCGCTCAGGTTTACGGTCACCCGTCTGCATGACTTTTTCCTCAAGCCGGCCAACGGCGCGGATCGGGTCAACAAGGATTTCCGCGAATTTTACGACCGTTTGCGCGTGCTGCGCCGCGAAAAAGAGGGCGGGATGGAGGCGCTGTTGATGGCGATGGCGACCGGCTATGATTATCGCAAGTACCAGAAGGTCAAAGCCAACGAGCGGCTGAAAGCCTGACGCTCGCGCCAGCCGCAGCCTGGTTTCCCCGCCGATGCCGACTTTTGCACCGCGTCCGCCCGCAGGCCTAATCGATTCCGCCGCCGGTTTGCGCGCCGGCGCCGCGCCGCAACCCGCATGAGCGCGCTGCTCGATCGTCTCGCCGCGCCCGCCGCCGCGGTCTGGCTCGAAACCGCGCCGCCGCGCGGAATCGCGGCCGAGTCCCTGCTCAAGCGGCTGGCCGCCGTGAGCGACGAAATCGACGCGATCAATCTGGTCGACAACGCCCTGGGCCGGGTCAAGATGTCCGGGCTGGTGTTCGCCGCGATGCTCAAGGCGCGGCTGGGAATCGTCGTGGCGCTGAATTTTTCCTGCCGCGATCGCAACCGCTTCGCGCTCAAGTCCGACCTGCTGGGGGCGGGCGCGCTTGGCGTCGAGGGCGTCGTCGCGCTGCGCGGCGACAAACTCGCCGACGAGGCCGCGATGGGCGCCAAGCAGGTGCATGATCTCGACCCGTTCGGCCTGCTTGAGCTGATCGCGAACCTGAATCGCGGCGACACCGGCGAGGGGCGTCCGCCGCTCAAGACGCTGCCGCGGCTGGTTCCGGGG
>JAJXYM010000350.1 GCA_021780585.1 Deltaproteobacteria bacterium | reverse complement strand
CCGATGATACGGGAGAGCAACCGGATGATGCGCAAGCTGGCCTTGATGATGATCGCCGGAGTCGCGGCCATGCTCGTCGCGGCCTGCCAGAAACCGCCTGCGGCCACTTTCGACAATCGGCTGGCGGGAGATTTCTTTCCGCTTCCGCCCAAGGCCGAATGGACCTACAAGGTGGACAGCAAGAGTCAGCGCGCGAACTACGTGGTCACCGATACCGTAGTTGGGCAAAAATACGTGCCATCGCTCAATGTCACCGGGATGGTCGTCGAGGAGTATTACAACCTCGATCGCGGCGGCGTGCGGCCGATCGTTTATCTCAACCACAAGGGCTACCTGGATCGGCTCTCCGGCCTCGAGTACCAGAAGCAGGATATCGAGGCTCCGGCGTGGGGACGGTCGGAAGAGGGCGAGTTCATGCCGCGGATGCTTTCGCCGAATTTGACGTGGAAAAGCGAGATTTATCCTTTCGGCCACATGTCAGGCGCTTTCGATATCAGCCAGACCCATCATAGCTACCTTGAGCCGGGGGAAGTGGTCGTTCCGGCGGGTCATTTCGTCGGATGCATCCGGATTGACACTGACGCGCAATATGAGGGCGGATCCTACGCGAAGCAGGGGGCAAAAAACCTCAAACTGTTGTATCGGGACTGGTATGCGCCGCATGTCGGATTGATTCGGACGATCGCGCTCGAAGGCGGGCCGAGCGGTCCTGAGATGGAGCGGGTGGAATTGGTGCGCTACTCGATACCGCCGAACGGGGCGGACGGGGGCGTGGCGAGCGCACCGGCGGCCGGCGGTGGCAATTCGACGGGTGATGCGGCACAATCGGCGAAATCGCCCGAAAGCCCGTCGAAGCCGAATTAGTCCGGATTTTTCGGGCAATATGTGCGAATAGCTTGGTGGGGACAAGGCGAGCGCATCCCGACGCGCCGCCGCACATGCCGGACGGGGGTTGCGGACCGGCATGAAAGGAAGACCATTGAAATGCTGAAACGGCTATCAACGATCGGTTTGACGGTATCGTTGGCAATGACGTCGGCGTGCAGCCATCCGGTGGCCAAAATCGATCCGCACGCCGATTTTTTCCCGCTCAAGTCCAATATGGTCTGGACTTATCGCATCGATAGCAAAAGCCAGCATACAACCTACGTCGTCACCGATCGCGTGCTCGGTTCCCAATATGTGCCGGCGCTCAAGCTGACCGGGTTGGTGGTCGAAGAGTTCTATAATCTCGACCGCGCCGGCTTGCGCCCGATTATCTATCTCGACCAGTCGGGTTATCTGACCCGGCTTTCTGGCCTCGATTACGACAAAAAGAAAATCACCACGCCGGCCTGGGGCAAAAGCGAAGAGGCGGATTTCCTGCCGGAGCATCTGACGCCCGATATGGCGTGGGATAACAAGCTTTTCCCTTACGGGAAACTGCCAGGCAGCTTCGACGTAATCCAGACGCACAAGAGTTTCGGCGAGCCGGCCGAGGTCAGCGTGCCGGCGGGTCATTTCGTCGGATGTATCCGAATCGAGACCCAGGCGCGCTACGAAGGCGGCGCCTATGCGCAGGCGAAGCAGAACCTCAAGCTTACCTATGACGATTGGTACGCGCCCAACGTCGGCCTGATCAAAACCGTCGCCTATCAGGGTGGGCCGCAGGGACCGGAGATGGAGCGGGTCGAATTGATGCGCTTCGACGTTTCCGGCAAGTCGGTCGCTGAAGCTCCCGCGCCGGTTGCGGCGCCGATGTCGGGGCAACCGCAGGCGCGGATCGCGAGCGCGGCGGGCAAACCGTCCTGAGCGGGCTGCGCGAGCGTGGATTGATCGGACCCTCGGGTCACGCCCGAGGGTGACGGTCGAGGGTCACGGTCGAGGGTCGGCGGTCGAGGGTCGGCCGGCCCGACCGCGCCGCGCTTCATCCGTTGGGAGGCGGCGGCGGTAGCGCAACCGTTGGCGACCCGGCGCCAAAAGTCGGCGGATTCTTCGGATGCGTATAGTTGATCGCGATGGCGTCGATATAGAACCCGTTGTGGCCGGCTTCACCGATTCGCCGCGTATGCTCGGCCTCCTGGATATAGTCGGCCGAGGTCGCGTAGGCGTTCTTCTCGGTGGTCTCGGTCATTTGCTCGTTGGGTGAAGCGCGATAGAGCAGGTTCTTGATGTCCTGATGCTTGCTGTTGAGCAGCACCAGGGCGTCGGCGCCGGTTTCGCATGCTTTGCGCCGGAGGGCGGGCACGACGTCGGTTTGATCGTCGCGCTGGTCGGCCCACGCCTCAACGATCGCGACCTGCTGAAAGCGCGAGAGCGGCATTTTGTCGAGCAGCGGCATATTGCAATCGGGCGCTTTGGCCGCGCGATTGTAGGGCGCAAGCTGGGTCAGCTCGACTTGCAGCGGCTGTTTCTGTGCGGCGCATCCGGCGACCGCGGCGAATCCGAGCAGGAGAATCACCGACCATCGGGAGGTTGCGATTCGTCCTTTCCGGACGGCGCTCATCATTACTTTGGGTTCCATCCGCAGCCTCTTGCGACAACGGTTGTCGCACATACGATTAACATCGGCAGACTAGCATATTGACGCGCCCGGATCGTCAAGTGGCGCGCCGGTCGCGCGAAGGGGGCGACGAGGTGTTTGGCTATCCCCGATTGGAGTAAATTGATCTTATGCGACGCGCGGCACGGATCATCTTTAGCGTTTGGTTCGCCGGCGCCATGACGTTCGCGCAGGCCTGTGTTGGACCGGCGCAAACCGTCGGTGAACGCGGCGGCGGCGCGACGCCGGTCGGCGCGTCGTCGGGCGCGGCCAGCGCTCCGGTCGATACCAGCGCGATGGAGGTCGATAAGGACGCCAGTCTCGCCCTGACCGCCCATCTGAAACGCAATCGCCTGCCGCTGGTGGGCGCGCAGGTGCTGCGCAATCCCTCCACGGGCCAGCGCGCGGTGGTGCTGTACGGTTTCGTCGCAACGGATCATGGCAAAAGCGCCGCGCAGCGTCAGGCGGAAGATTACGTCAACGATCCGGCGGTCGATGTGCAAAACCGCGTGATCGTGAATCCGCAACTGCTGGCGTCGGGCGGGGCGAGCGGAGCCAACGCCGCGAACAACGCCGCCGCGGCGGCGACGGCCAACGCGATGCCGGGCGTGCAGAGTTACGTCGACCAGCAGAATCAGGCCGCGCAGATTCAGCAATATCAGCAACAGCAGCAACAGAGCGCGGGGACGACAGCGAATATGAGTTCGCTCGTGCCGCTGATCGCGCTGCTCGGGATGCTGAGCGCGGGGATGGCGGCGGGCGGCGCGAGCGGCTACTCCGCCGGGCCGGGCTACTCCCCGTACGGCTATCCGGGCGGCTATCCGCCATATTCCGGCTATCCTTCTCCGGCGGCGCCGATGACGCCGTTCGGTTACGGCGGTTCGCCGTTCGGTTTTAGCGGTCCGTTCTCGACGTTTCCCTGAGCCGCCGCGCGCGCTTTGGTCCGTTCCCGCCGCGCGCCCCGGCGCCGGTTATTTCATCGGACCGAAAAAGGCGCGGATATCGTCGGCCAGCAGCTTCGGCTGTTCCATCGCGGCGAAATGCCCGCCGACCGGCATCACGGTCCAGCGCTGGATATTGAAGGCGCGTTCCGCCCACGCCCGCGGCGGTTTGAGGATTTCGCGCGGGAAGATTGCGGCGGCGGTGGGCGTTTCGATTCGGCCGGAGGCGTCGGGACGCCACGGATGGTGGCGCGCCTCATAATAGAGCCGGGTCGAGGAATTGATCGTCTGGGTGATCCAGTAGACCATGATGTTGGTCAGCACCTGATCCTTCGACAGGGCGGAGTCGAGTGTGCCGCCGCAATCCGACCAGGTGCGGAATTTTTCGACGATCCAGGCCGCCAGCCCGGCCGGAGAATCGTTCAGGCCATAGGCCAGCGTCTGCGGCTTGGTGCCCTGAATCCACTGATAGCCGCTCTCTTCGCGCCGGAAATGGTCCATGTCGGCGAGGAAGACCTTTTCCTCGCTGGTGAGTTCGCTCGCCTGATCGCGCCGCCCGCCGACAAACAGCAGATTCAGATGGATGCCGTAAAGCCGATCGCCGTGGACTTCGCCGAGACGCGAAGTGATCGCGGAGCCCCAATCGCCTCCCTGGGCGCAATAGCGCGGGAAGCCGAGCGCCGCGGTCATCAGCGTGTGGAAGATTTCGGCGATCGCCTGGATATTGATCGCGCGCGTGCGCGGATGGCCGGAGAAGCCGTAGCCGGGCAGCGAAGGCGCGATCACGGTGAAAGAGTGATTGGGATCGCCGCCGTGCGCGGCCGGATCGGTCAGCATCGGGATGATGCGCGTGAATTCGCAGATCGAACCGGGCCATCCGTGCGAGAGCAGCAGCGGTTTGGGATTCGGGCCGCGACCGGGCGCGTGGATGAAATGGAGGTCGAGGCCGTCGATTTCGACGTGGAATTGGGGGAAGCGGTTGAGTTCGGCCTCATGCGGGCGCCAATCGTAGCGATTGCGCCAGTAATCGACGAGTTCCTTCATATAGGCGAGGTTCGCGCCGTATTCCCATCCAGTGTCGGGAACTTCGTCGGGAAAACGGGTGCGCGCGAGCCGTTCGGCGAGGTCGCGCAGGACTTCGTCGGGAACTTCGATCCGAAACGGTGCGATTGCGCCGTGAGCCATCGCTTGCCCTCCTAAGCGGCGCAGGCGGGCGATAAACGTCCATCCATGCGCCGGGTCCGCCGCAATTGCTACAGGCGATCGCGCGGCGCCGTCAACAGATGAGGCGATGAACGCAGGATGAAACTGTGGACGCCGAACGGACGTGGCGGAGCGAGCGCCTTGATCCATCGTTTCGCCAAGTGGGAGAATCTTCGCGGCGGCGGCGAACGGAAACGCCGCTCGCAACGCCCGCGGAGACGCCGGTCGCAAGACCGGATTCGGACCGCCGGCAAAGATAATTGAATCAAGCGCGCCGGACCGCGACCGTAAAGAGATTGTATCCGCCGGGGTCCGGCGAACGTAAACCCAGCATAAGGGATTGGAGCCAAGGTGGCACTCGCATCCGATTCGAAAACGACGCAAGCGGAGCTCGATCAACTGTGCATCAACTCGATTCGCGTATTGGCGATCGACGCGGTGCAAAAGGCCAACTCGGGCCATCCGGGCATGCCGATGGGGATGGCGCCGATCGCCTATCTGCTGTTCACGCGCTACCTCCGGCATAATCCGAAGAATCCGCAATGGTACGGGCGCGATCGCTTTGTGCTGTCGGCGGGCCATGGCTCGATGCTGCTGTACGCTTCGCTGTATCTGACCGGCTACGACCTGCCGCTCGAGGAGTTGAAACGCTTCCGGCAACTGCATAGCCGCACCCCCGGTCATCCGGAGCACGGCGTGACGCCCGGGGTCGAGACCACCACGGGACCGCTGGGCCAGGGTTTCGGCGTCGGCGTGGGGATGGCGATTGCGGCAAAGCATATGGCGGCGCGTTTCGAGCGCGGCGGCGCGCGCCTGTTCGACCATCGGATTTTCGCGATCGTGAGCGACGGCGATCTGATGGAGGGTATCGCGAGCGAGGCGGCGTCGATCGCGGGCCATCTGGGACTGGGCAATATCGTTTATCTCTACGACGACAATCATGTGACGATCGACGGCCATACCGATCTTTCGTTTTCGGAGGACGTGACGCGCCGCTTCGACGCCTACGGATGGCATACGCAGGCGGTCGATAACGCCAACGACCTCGGCGCGCTGGCGCACGCGATCGACAACGCGATCGCCGAGGACGGACGACCGTCGCTGATTCGCGTGCGCAGTCATATCGGGTACGGCAGTCCGCATCGCCAGGACACTTCGGAGGCGCATGGCAAGCCGCTCGGCCCTGAGGAGGTCAAGCTGGCCAAGCAATTTTACGGATGGCCGACGGAGCCGGATTTCCATGTGCCCGACGCGGCGCTGAAGGAGTTCCGCGGCTGTATCGAGCGCGGCGCAGGTCAGGAGCGTGAATGGCAGGGGCGGTTCGACGCCTGGGCCAAGGCGAATCCCGAGCCGGCGACCGAGTTTGGCCGGATGATCGCGGGCGAATTGCCGCCCGGATGGGACGCGGACCTGCCGGTGTTTACGCCGGACCAGGCGTTCGCGACGCGCGAGTCGGCGTCGAAGGCGGAGCGCGCGATCCATCCGCATGTCTGGAACCTGTTCGGCGGCGCGGCCGATTTGAACGAATCGACTTTCACCGACGTGGTTGACGGCGGCGATTTCGAACGCGGCGACTATGCCGGCCGCAATCTCCATTTCGGCATCCGCGAGCACGCGATGTGCGCGATTCTGAACGGGATCGCGCTGCATGGCGGCTTCATCCCGTACGGCTCGAGCTTCTTTGTCTTTACCGACTATTGCCGGCCGTCGATTCGGCTGGCGGCGCTGATGGACCTGCGGGTGATTTACGTCTTCACGCATGACTCGATCGGCGTGGGCGAGGACGGTCCGACCCATCAGCCGATCGAGCATCTGACGGCGATGCGCGCGATTCCGAACCTGACCGTGATTCGGCCGGGCGACGCCAACGAGGCGGTCGAGGCGTGGCGCGTCGCGATGACGCATCGGGGCGGGCCGGTGATGCTGGTGCTGTCGCGGCAGAAGATGCCGACGCTGGATCGGACGGTCACGGCTCCGGCGGCGGGCCTGGCGCGGGGGGCCTACGTCGTGTGCGAAACGGCGGGGCGGACGCCTGAACTGATCCTGATCGGGTCCGGATCGGAGCTGCATCTGGCGGTCGCGGCGAAGGCCGAGCTGGAAAAGCGCGGCCATGCGGCGCGGGTCGTGAGCATGCCGAGTTTCGAGTTGTTCGAGCGTCAGGACCAGGCGTATCGCGACGCGGTGTTGCCGCCCGCGATGCGCAGGCGGCTGGCGATCGAGGCGGGCGTGCCGCTCGGATGGTACCGCTGGGTGGGGCTGGACGGCGACGTGGTCGGAATGACGACGTTCGGCGCGTCGGCTCCGGCCGGCGAAGCGATGAAGTATTTCGGCTTTTCGGTCGAGAACGTGACCGAGCGGGCGCTGAAGCTGATCGGTCGTTAGGTCCGGGCCGCGGGCGCGCCGGCGCGAACCGCGGGCGCGCGCGCAAGGAGCAATCGCGATGGGCAAGTCGCTAAGTCCGCTCAAGCAGTTGGGGCAATTTGGCCAGAGCGTCTGGCTCGACTATATCCGGCGGCATCTGCTCGAATCGGCCGAATTCCGCAAGTTGATCGACGACGACGGGGTCGACGGGATGACCTCGAATCCGACGATTTTCGAAAAGGCGATCGCGGGATCGAACGATTACGACGGGCAGCTCACGGAACTGGCGCGCGCGGGCAAGAGCGTCGATGAGATTTACGAAGCGCTCTCGACCACGGATATCAAGACCGCGGCGGACCTGCTGCGGCCAATCTGGGAGCGCAGCGGCGGCCGCACTGGCTATGTGAGTTACGAGGTGTCGCCGCTGCTGGCGCACGACACGGACGGCACGATCGCGGCGGCGCGGCGCTATTTCGCGCTGATCGATCGGCCCAACCTGATGATCAAGGTGCCGTCCACGCCGGCGGGAATTCCAGCGATCGAGCGGCTGATCGCGGACGGGCGCTGTATCAACGTGACCCTGATGTTCTCGCTGCGGCATTACGAGGACGTTGCGCAGGCCTATCTGCGCGGGCTCGAGACGCGGGCGCGCGCGGGCCAGCCGCTGGACCGGATCGCGTCGGTCGCGAGCGTGTTCGTGAGCCGGGTCGAGACGCTGGTGGACAAGCGGATCGACGAGAAGATCCGGACGAATCCGGACGAAGCGCTGGCGGCGCTGCGCGGCGCGTCGGCGGTGCCGAACGCCAAGCTAATCTACCAGCGCTTCAAGGAGCTATTCGGGAGCGCGGATTTCAAGACGCTGGCGGCGAAGGGGGCGCGTCCGCAGCGGCCGCTGTGGGCGTCGACGGGAACCAAGGATCCGCAATACAGCGATATCAAGTACGTGCAGGAATTGATCGGGCCGGAGACGGTGAACACGATGCCGCCGGCGACGATGGACGCCTATCGCGACCATGGCGCGCCGCGCGCGACGCTGGACGATAACGTCGCGCAGGCGCGCGAGACGGTCGCGCAGTTGCGCGGAATCGGGATCGACCTGTACGAAGTCGGCGAGGTGCTGCAGCGCGAAGGGGTCGAGGCGTTCGCGAAGTCATTCGAGGATCTGCTGGCGGTAATCACGAAGCGACGCTCGGCGATCCTGGCGGGGGCGCACGATCGGCAGCGGGTGAGCGCGCCGGCGGCGCAAAAGGAGATCGCGGCGGCCTACGCGCGGCTGGACGCGCAGGAATTTCCCTCGCGGCTGTGGCGCAAGGATCCGACGCTGTGGAAACAGGAGCCGGCGGCGCAGGCGCTGATCCGCGATTCGCTGGGCTGGCTGACCGCGCCGGAGCTGATGGCCGAGCAGGCGGGCGCCCTGCGCGATTTCGCCGAGGGCGTGCGCAAGGAGCGCTACCAGGACGTCGTACTGCTCGGGATGGGCGGTTCGAGCCTGTGTCCGGAGACGCTGGCGAAGACGTTTTACAGCGCGCCGGGCTATCCGCGGATGCACGTGCTGGATTCGACCGTGCCCGATCAGATCCGCGCGGTCGAACGGCGGATCGATATCATGACGACGTTGTTCGTGGTGTCGTCGAAATCGGGCGGCACGGTCGAGACGCTGTCGCATTGCGCCTACTTTTACGATCAGCTCGCGGCGCGGCGCGGAATCGCGGCCGGGCGCGGCTTCGTCGCGATTACCGACGCGGGCTCGAATCTGGAAAAGATCGCGCATCAGCGCGGCTTCCGGCGCGTATTCCTGAATCCGCCGGATATCGGCGGGCGCTATTCGGCGTTGTCGTACTTCGGACTGGTTCCCGCCGCGCTGATGGGAATCGACGTGGCCGGACTGTGCGATCGGGCGGTGCGGATGGCGCATAGCTCGGCCGCCTGCGTGAAGACGGAGAGCAACGCGGGCGTGAGCCTTGGCGCGCTCCTCGGCGCGCTCCAGCGGACCGGCCGCGACAAGCTGACGCTGATCGTCTCGCCGTCGATCGCGACCTTCGGACTGTGGCTGGAGCAACTGATCGCGGAGAGCACCGGCAAGGAGGGCACGGGAATCGTGCCGGTATGCGACGAGCCGGCGGGCGCGCCGGAAGTTTACGGCGACGATCGCATTTTCGTCTACGCGCGGCTTGAGGATGGCGCCGATCCGGTGCAGGACGAGGCGGTCGCGGCGCTGGAAAAGGCGGGCGCGCCGGTGGTTCGGATCGCGATTGGCGATAAGCTTGATCTGGGCGAGGAGTTCATGCGCTGGGAGATCGCGACGGCGACCGCGGGCGCGATGCTCGGGATTAACGCTTTCGATCAGCCCAACGTGCAGGAGAGCAAGGACAATACGAATCGGCTGCTCAAGGAATTCGCGGCGCGCGACAAGTTCGCCGAGGAGCATCCGGCGGCCGAACACGGACTGGTGTCGCTTTATTGTCCGGACGGAACCCGCGCGATGCTCGGCGGGGCGGGCGATTTCGAGAGCATGGTGAAGGCTTTCCTCGGGCTGGCGCGGCGCGGCGATTATCTGGCGACGATGGCCTACGTGGCGGCGGAGCCGCTGGCCGAGCGCGAGATCGCGCGAATGCGGGTGGCGATCCGCAACCGGCTCAAAATCGCGACCACGTTCGGCTACGGGCCGCGCTTTCTGCATTCGACCGGCCAGTTGCATAAGGGCGGACCGAACACCGGCCTGTTCCTGCAAATTACCCGGGACCATTCGGATAATCCCGCGATTCCCAACGCGCCGTATGGTTTCGCGACGCTGAACGAAGCGCAGTATCGCGGCGACTACGAGGCGCTGAACCGGCATGGCCGGCGCGTCCTGCGGGCGCATCTGCACGGCGACGCCGCCAGCGCGCTGGGCGTGTTGCGCGGCGCGATCGTCGAGGCGCTTGGATGACTGGCCGCGGCGGGCCGCGATGACGTAAAATCGGACGGCGATGGGCGAGACGAAAATCGTGGTGCTGGACGACGCGCAGGCGCTCTATGCGCACGCGGCCGAGGAAATTGCGCATCTGGCGGGCGAAGCGGTATGCACGCACGGCGAGTTCACGCTGTGTCTTTCGGGCGGCGCGACGCCGGCGTCGGTCTACGCGATGCTGGGCACGAAGTTCCTGTTGAGCGTGGACTGGAAAGAGGTGCAGTTCTTCTGGGGCGACGAACGTTGCGTGCCGCCGGAGAATCCGGCGAGCAATTTCGCGATGGCGTCGCGGACGCTGCTCTCCCGGCTCGCGCTGCGTCCCGCGCAGGTGCATCGCATAATGGGCGAGCGTAATCCGGTGGAAGCGGCGGCGGCGTACGAGGCGGAATTGCGGAGCCATTTCGGCTTGGGCGAGGGGGAAGTGCCGCGCTTCGATCTCGCGCTGCTGGGACTGGGCGAAAATTCGCATACCGCGTCGCTCTTTCCGGGCAGTCCGGCGCTGCATGAGGCGGATCGGCTGGCGGTCGCGGTCGAGGTCGATGATCCGACCGAGCGCAATCGCGTGTCCCTGACGGCGCCGGTTTTCAATCACGCCGCGCATGCGATGTTTATCGTGGCGGGCGAAGCCAAGGCGCAGGCGGTATGGAATGTGCTGCGCGGTCCGCGCGACGCCGCAAAATATCCCGCACAGATTATCGCGCCGGAGGACGGCGACGTCATCTGGCTGCTCGACAAGGCGGCGGCCGCGCGGCTCGACTGAGAGCCCCGCCGCGGTGTATCAGCGCGCCCGATCCGACCGGCCTTGCGTCGCGCAAAAGGAACCACATGGCCCGCTTCGCGATTCGCCATCTGACCGCGATCCTGATTGTTCTGGCGGTGGCGGGATGGGCGATCTTCTATCTGCCCGGGACGCCTTCCTGGACGGTTGTTCAGCTCAAACAGGCGATCGACGCGCGCAACGGCGACGACGCGGCGCGCTTCGTCGATTTTCAGAAGGTGGTCGTCAACGCCGGGAATGAGATGGTCGAGGATCGCGCCGGCGGCGGCGACGTGGTGACGCAGCTAATCGGCAAGGGCGCCGTTCAACTGTTTTCCGGTCCGATGGCGGCGCTGCTGCAATCGTGGGCGGTGCGGAAGGTGGACGACGGCGCGCGCCAGGTGCAAATGCCGGCCGCGGCGGTCGCGGGCGCGATCCTGATGCTGCATCGCGACGGCGACACCGCCTACACGCGCTGGCGGGACCATAAGGGGCGCGTGTGGGAAGTGCGGATGGCGCGCGAACAGGGCCAATGGCAAATCGTCGAGGTCAAGAACGTCAAGCAACTGCTCGATCAATTGCAGCGCGAGAGCGGCAATAACGCCGCCGCGCCGTTGCCGGACGGTTCCGCTACGCCGCCGGACGCAAGTCCGCCCGAATGACCGCCAGCGCCGGCAGGGCCGCGGCGGGGTGCGTTTACTCCGCCCGCGGTCACCGGTAAACTGAATAGTGCGCGGTCGGGAGACGGGAGCGTCTCGGCCGCGCATTAGTATTAAGCGCAATATGCGACGGCAGGACATTCGAAATCTCGCGATCGTGGCGCACGTCGATCACGGCAAGACGACGCTGGTGGACGCGCTGTTGCGCCAATCCGGCGTCTTCCGCGCCAATGAGCAGGTGGTCGACCGCGTGATGGACTCGAACGCGCTCGAGCGCGAACGCGGCATCACGATCATGGCCAAAAACACCTCGATCACCTGGGGCGCGACGCGCATCAATATCGTCGACACCCCCGGGCATTCGGATTTCGGCGGCGAGGTCGAGCGGACGCTGTCGATGGTCGATGGCGTGTTGCTGCTGGTCGACGCCTGCGAAGGTCCCTTGCCGCAAACTCGCTTTGTGCTGAAAAAGGCGCTCGAGGCGAAGCTGCCGGCGGTGGTCTGCGTCAACAAGATCGATCGCGCGGACGCGCGGCCGGCCGAAGTGCTCGACGAAGTCTACGATTTGTTTATCGATCTGGGCGCGAACGAGGACCAGATCGATTTTCCGGTGGTCTACACCAATGGACGCGCCGGTACGGCGACCACCCGGCTGGACCAGCCGGGAAGCGACCTGCGGCCGTTGTTCGAAGCGATCCTGACGCAACTGCCGGGTCCCGAGGTCGATCCCGACGCCTCGGTCCAGTTCCAGGTCAACAATCTCGATTACGACGATTATGTCGGCCGGCTGGCGATTGGCAGGATCGTCGCGGGCGCGCTCAAGGTCGGCGAAAATTATTCGCTCTGCCGTCCCGACGGCACGCGCGCGGTATGCAAGATAACGCGGCTCTACGGATGGCAGGGGCTGAAGCGGGTCGAACGCGACGAGGCCCGCGCCGGCGATATCGTGATGGCCGCGGGCAGCGACGATATCGAAATTGGCGACACCGTCGCGGATCTTGAAGAGCCGCGCCCGCTGCCCGGTATCCGCGTCGACGAGCCGACCGTGGCGATGACGTTTTCGGTCAACAACTCGCCGTGGGCCGGACGCGAGGGCGAATTCGTCACCTCGCGCAAGCTGGGCGAGCGGATCCTGTTCGAATCGCGCCGCAACGTGAGCGTGCGCGTCGAGCAGACCAGCGCCGAGGCGTGGCGCGTGATGGGGCGCGGCGAACTGGCCTTGGCCGTAATCCTGGAAACGATGCGGCGCGAGGGCTACGAACTCCAGGTGTCGAAGCCGACGGTGCTGACGCGCGAGGAAAATGGCGCGCTGCTCGAGCCGATGGAGTTCGTCGTCTGCGATATCCCCGAGGACTATATCGGCACGGTCACGCAACTGCTGTCGGCGCGCAAGGGGCGGATGCGCACGATGGAGACGCATGCGAGCGGCCGGGTGCGGCTCGAATACGACGTGCCGGCGCGCGGCTTGATCGGCTTTCGCGGCCGGTTCCTGGCCGAGACCCGTGGCCTGGGCGTGATGCATACGATTTTCAACGGCTACGGGCCATGGTGCGGCACGATTCGTTCGCGCCAGAACGGCGCGATGATTTCCGATCGCGAGGGCGTCGCGACCGGCTACGCGATCTTCCATCTGCAGGAGCGCGGCCGATTCTTTATCGGCGCGGGCGATCCGGTATACGAGGGCATGATCCTCGGCGAATATTCGCGCGAGACCAATCTGCCGGTGAACGTCTGCCGCGAGAAAAAACTGACCAATATCCGCGCGGCCGGCCATGACGAGGCGATTCGCCTCACTCCGCCGCGCGTGATGACGCTCGACACGGCGCTGGAATGGATTGACGAGGAAGAGCTGGTCGAGCTCACGCCGCGCTCGGTCCGGATGCGCAATCGGGTGCTGAAGACCGCGCTCCGCGGCAAGCATCGCGCGGCCTGGTCCGACGCCGCCGAGTCCGGAGCCGCCGGCGCCAACTGAGCCGCCGTTCCGACGCAATTGTAATCCTCCGCCGCGCGGCGGAAAATTCGAGCCGCTTCAGGTCCGATGAGATTACTGCGCGTACTGCTGGCCGGCGTACTGGTCGTCGTGATTCTGGCGGGGGTCGCGGTCGAGGTTGCGTTGCGCAACCAGGCGCGAATCGTCGGCCTGGTGCTCGCGCGGATTTCCGCCGGAACCGGACTCGAAATCCGCCCCGCCCATACCGGCGTGCGCTTCGGCGGCCATCTCAATATCCTGCTCGAGCGGCCCACGGTCCTTTACCACGGCCATCAGGTGGCGACTCTCGACGACCTGCGCGCGGTCGTCAATTATCACGCGATTATCGTCGGCAGCGGCTTGCCGCTCCATTCGCTCGCGCTCGACCGACCGGTGGTGCGGATGCCGGCGAGCGCGGCCGGCGTTACTCCCAAGGGTCTCCCCCGGCCCGATCCGCAGGCGGCGGACAATCTGCTCGCGGCGCTCGACGCGGTTGAGGATGTCACCTATCGCGTTGAGGTGAACGACGCGCAATTGCGGGACGTCGATCTCGCGCCGCTGGTGGAGCGTTTCAGCGTCGTCGCCCATAAGGAGCATCGCCGCCCCGGCCAGTGGCCGTGGCTGATCACCTTCGACGCGCATTGGGCGCACGCGCCGCTGAACGGATTGGCGCTGGCCGGGGAAGTCCGGCTCGGCGTCGAGCCGGACCGCGACGGCGATCTTATTTCGGCGGGCCGGGTGAGTTTCAGTGGACTCGATCTAGGCGGCTTTAACGGACCCGGCGGCTTCAAGGCCGCGGGTGTGGTTGCCGGCGCGATTCGTTTCGCGATGCGGCGCGACGGCGAGATCGGCGGCCTGGCCGACGCGGAGTTCGCGAACCTGGCGATTTTGGGCCAGCCGCTGACCGCGCCGGTTAAGCTGGGCGATTGCGCCCTGCACGCGAGCTACTCCGCCGACGTCGCGCGGCTCCGCTTGAGCGATGTCACCATCAGCCGCGGGCAGACCAGCGTGGTCGAAGGCGGCGCGGAAATCGACGCGCCTTACGACGCCGACCGCACGCTGAAGTTCAATCTGACCGGCGCGGCCTTCGCGCTCGCGGACGTGGCCGCGAGTCTCCGCCAGGTGCGCGCGCTTCCGGGCTGGCTCAATGACGCCCTGGCGGGCGTCCAGTCGGGGCAGGTCAAGGTGACCGAGGCTTCGGCCGCGCCCTCCGCTCCGCTGCGGAATTGGACGGCGGCGACGCTGCGCGACAACCTCACACTCAACGCCACGCTTGGCGGCGCCGGTTTCGACCCGCCCGCCGGCTCCCGCCTGCCGCCGATCCGGCGCCTTGCGGCGGAACTGGCCTACGCGCGCGAAAAACTCGCGATGACGCGCGGCGCCGGCAATCTCGGTCAGTCGAGCGTGACCGGCGTCAGCGCCGACGCCGACCTGCGCGACGCTCCGCGCGAGATTCCATACCGGATCAAGGGGCGTGGAGAAATCGACGCGGGGGAACTTTACGCGGCCGCCGCGCCGCTGCTCGCCGAATTGGCGCCGGCGGTCGCGGACCGGCTGCAGGGCGCAATTGGCGCGGCGATTTTCAACGGCAGCGCCGCCGGCCGGATGGTCGCGGGCAAATTGAGCGCGCCGGCTGAATATGCGCTTACAGTCACGCCGCGGCGGCTGCAATTCAAGCTTCGCGGAGCGCCCACCGAAATCGCGCTGAGCGGCGGCGCGATTAACGCGCGCCCCGGCGAGCTTCGGATCGATCGGCTGATCGCCGCGGCCGCCGTCCCGGCCAGCGGCAACGTGATGCTGACGGGAACGATCGCGCCGGCCGCGCCCGTGCCGCGGTTCAGCGATTTCGTGGTCGAAGCGCATGAGTTGCGCGCCGAACGCTGGCTGCCGCTAATCGTCGACCAAAAGCAATTGAGCGCGCGCGGCGCCGTCGGCGGCCGAATCGTCGCCAACAGCGATCCGGCGAAGGGCGGCGCGCCGGTGGTGACCGGCAAGCTCACGATGAGCGCCGGCGAACTGCAGTTCGGCTTCATGCGATCGCCGATCGCGATCGACTCGGCGACGCTCGCGCTCGACGGAACCGGCCTCGACCTGAACGCGCCCGGCGCGAAACTCGAAGGCGCGCCGCTCGATTTGAAGATGCGGATCGCCGACCTCGCCCATCCGCGAATCCAAATCGACGCCAACGCGCAGGCGATCGATTTCGAAGTGCTGAAATTTATCCGGATGCCGTGGTCGCCGAAAACCGAGGTGACGGTTTTCCCGGTTCCGGTCGGCGGCCATTTGAAGGCGAATCGCGCCGCCTTCGGCAAACTCGACCTGACCAACGTTACCACCGATTTCGAACGGGGCGGCGGCCGATGGCGCGTCTACAATTTCACCACCGAGGCGCTTGGCGGGCGCGCGCGGCTCAAGATTTCCGGCCTCAGCACGGCCGATAACTGGATTCATATCGTGGGCCGCGGGGCCGCGATGAACGCGGCGCGCATCTTCATGCTGACGGGTAATCGCAACCCGCCGATCGCCGGCACGATCGGCGCGACGATCGATCTGTGGGCCAACACCGACCTTGATTTCTTTTCCTCGATGCGCGGCAAGATCGGGTTCGAGGCGACCAACGGCACGCTCAATCGCTTCGCCCTGGTCAGCCGGATACTCAGCTTTATCGACCTGAAAAACTGGCTGACCGCGCGCCTGCCCGACCCGGCCGTCGCGGGAATTCCATTCACGAAACTGAGCTGCGACGCCGCGGGCGCGAACGGCATATTCGAGACCAACAACTTCAAACTGCGCGGTCCCGTGATGGAGATCGCGGCGAGCGGGGCGGTCAATGTCGGCAACGGCACGATGAACATGGAGTTCGCGATGATCCCGTTCGACACGTTCAATTGGCTGGTCAGCCATATTCCGATAATCGGCTGGAATCTCGCGGCCGGCAGCAAGGGACTGGTCGCGGCCTATTTTCGCGTGTACGGCCCCGTCAGCGATCCCACCGTCGTGCCGCAGCCGATCACGTCCGTGGCGGAATTTCTCGCCAAGACGCTGAGCATGCCGATCAACATTATCGTTCCGAATACGATCAAGCCCTGAGGAGGAGGCGGCTGATGGCCAACGGCAGCGGGCGTGTCGCGCGCGAACGCCCCAATGGCAAGAACGCGGCCGAACCGCGGCTCGCGCTGGTGACCGCGGCCAGCGAGGATCAGGCGCTTGCGATCGCGCGGGCGCTGGTCGCGGAACGGCTCGCCGCGTGCGTCAATCTGGTGGCCGGCGTGCGTTCGATCTATCGCTGGCGCGAGGCGATCGAGGACGATCGCGAATGGCTCCTGTTGATCAAGACGACCGCGGCGCGCTTCGCCGCGCTCGAGCGGCGGGTCCGCGAACTGCACAGTTACGAGACGCCGGAGGTGGTCGCGCTGCCGATCGCGGAAGGTTCGCCGCCCTATCTTCAGTGGCTCACGGAGATGGTCGCCGAGCCCGCCGCGCCCCCGCGCCCGGCTGGCGCGCGCCGCGCGCGGCTCGCGCGAAGCGGCCGCAACAGGTAAAAGATCAGCCGATGTTTCGCGCAGCAATTGAACGGATGGCGCCGTATACGCCGGGCGAACAGCCGCGTCCGGGCCAGCGCCTGATCAAGCTCAACACCAACGAAAATCCCTATCCGCCGTCGCCGCGGGTCCGGCGCGCGATCCTTGCCGAGGCCAACGCCGCGCTGCGGCTCTATCCGCCGCCCCGCGCGGACGCCTTCGTGGCGGCGGCGGCGCGCCTGTACAAATTTCCGCGCGGCATGATTCTCGCCGGCAACGGTTCGGACGAACTGCTCGCGATGCTCTTTCGCGCGGCGCTTGGCCTGGGCGATCGCGTCGCCTACGCGATGCCGACCTATTCGCTCTACGATACGCTTGCGGAAATCCAGGAGGCGCGCGTCGTCGCGATTCCGCTCGGCGATAATTACGCCCCGCCGCTCGAGGCGTTGGGGCGGGAGGCCGCGAACCTCACGATTGTCTGCAGTCCGAATTCCCCCTGCGGGACGCTTGCGCCCGCCGCCGGGCTTGACGCGCTGGCCCGCAAGCTCGCGGGACGACTGCTCGCGATCGACGAGGCCTACGTCGATTTCGCCGGGTCCAACGCGCTCCAGCTCGCGCGCCGCCATCGCAACGTGGTGGTGATGCGCACGTTGTCGAAGTCGTATTCGCTGGCCGGGATGCGCCTTGGGCTGCTGTTCGCGCATCCGGACATTATCGAGTCGCTACTGAAAGTTAAGGATTCATACAATCTGAATAGGGTCGCCGTGGCCGCCGGAGCCGCCGCGCTCGACGATTCCGCCTGGATGCGCCGCAATGTCGAGCGGGTCATTCACACCCGCACCGAGGCGGCCATGCGCCTGCGCGCGATGGGTTTCACAGTGCCCGAGTCGGCGTCGAATTTTCTGCTCGCGCGCCTTCCGGGACGCGACATGGCGCCGGTGGCGGCGGCGCTGCGCCGGCGCGGAATCCTCGTGCGGCATTTTCCGAAGTCGGTTTTCCGTGACGCCCTGCGCATCTCGATCGGAGCGCCGGCCGAAATGCGCGCGTTGTTCAAGGCCCTGGCGCCGCTGGTTGGCGACGCCGCGCCGGGGCGAATCGCACGCGGGCGCCGATCGGACTGATGGGCCGCATCGGGCGCATGTTCGACAGGTTCCGTCCGGCCCGCGCCGCCGCCACGGAGGATGCCGGAAGCGACCTCGCGACGCCGCGCTGGATGGTGGTCGGACTCGGTAATCCCGGCGAACAATACCACCGCTCCCGCCATAACGCCGGCTTCATGACGGTCGAGCGGATGGCGGCCGCGCGCGGCGCCGATTTCGCGCGCCGCAAGTTCAACGGCAATTACGCGGAAGCGCGCGAGGATGGCTTCCTCCTGATGCTGGTCAAGCCCGAGACCTTCTACAATCGCAGCGGCGAATGCGTCGCCGGAATCGCCGGCTTTTTCCGTATCCCGCCCGAACGAATAATCGTGATTCACGACGAGATGGACCTGCCGGGCGGTCAATTGCGGGTCAAGCGCGGCGGCGGCGACGCGGGTAATCGCGGAGTGCGCTCGATCGCCGGCGCGATCGGCAAGGAGTTCACGCGCGTGCGTGTCGGAATCGGCCATCCCGAGGGCCCCGAAGGCGACGTCGATTTCGTGTTGCGGCCGCTTGGCCGCGAGGAGCTGGCGGTCTTCGAAGCGGCCCTCGAACGCGCCGGCGAGGCCGCGCTGACGGTGATTCGCGAAGGACTCGAACGGGCGATGAACCGTTTCAACCAGCGCGCCTGACGCGCGCGTTCCGCCGTCGCGTCAGGCCGGCGATTTCGGCGGCTCCGCGAGTCCGCGATGGCCCCAGATGCTGGGCGCCTCGTGGCGCTGGACTTTCCACGTCGCGTCATCGACCGTGCGCGCGCCGTAGCCGTACTCGATTTCGAAGCCCGACGGCGATCGCATGTAAAACGACATCATGTGGTCGTTGGTATGCCGCCCGAGCGAGCCGCTGATCGGGATGCCCAGGTCTTGCGCCAGATAGTAGGTCGAGCCAACGTCGTCGATCGATTTCACCTGCAGCATGAAGTGCATCAGCCGCTTCTGCGCCGGAATCGCGCCGAAGGCGATCGAATGATGGCGTGGATTGCAGTGCATGAAGGTCAGGCTGAGCGTGTCGGTCGGCCGTCCGCGCCGCATCCGCATCTCGATAAAGTCGCTGATCCGCATCCCGAGCAGGTCGCGGTAAAAATGCAGGCTCTTGGCGGCGTCGTCCACGCGCACGACGATATGGCCGAGGCCCATCGTGCCGGTTTCGAAGCCGCTGATCGCGCGCGGGGATTTGAACGGCCGCTCGAAGCTCATCAGCGGGCCGTAATAGGCCTCGGTCGGGACGCCGCTCGGATCGTGGAACTTGATCAATTCCGCGACTCCGCGCAGCCGCGCTTCGTCCGCCGAACCCTCGACGACCTCGACGCCCGCGCCTTTCAGCCGCGCCGCCAACTCGCCCAGCGCGCGCTGATCCGCGACCTCCCAGCCGACGAAGGCCACGTCGTCGTCGCTTCCAGCCTTGAGCACGAAACGATGATGGTATTCGTCCATGCGCAGCAGGAGCGCGCCGCCGGGGCCGTCGATCGCCTCCAGTCCCAGCACTTCCGCCGCGAACTTGCGCCATGCGTCGAGGTCGGCCACGCTCAATCCGAGGTATCCCAACTGCGTCACGCTCGCCATCACGATGCTCCCCCGTCCCCGGCGGTCTGCGGCGCCGCCCGGCAGATCGCGATAATGCACCATCCGCGCGGCTTCGGCCAGCGCGAGGAACAGGCCAAGGTCAAGTCGCGCGGCCGTGTTTATCGATCAGCTTCATTAGCGCGTAGGCCGCGTCCATATATGGCGTTGCGATTCCGTGGCGGCGCGCGGTCCGCACCACGGCGCCGCATAGCGCCTCGTATTCGAGCGGTTTGCCGCGTTCGTGGTCCTGCAGCGTCGAAGGGCGCACGGCGCTGAGCGCGACGCGCGATCGCGCGATCTGATGCTCGACGTCGCGATCGCCGAGCGCGACCCCTTCGGCGCGCGCCGCCGCCGCGATTTCCTCCATCAGGTGGCGCAGCAGCGCGGTCGCGTCGGGATCGGCGAGAAGCGTGCCGACGTTGCATCCGGTGAGCGCCGCGACCGTGTTGAAGGCGCCGTTCCAGAGCAGCTTCTCCCAGCGAATCGCCTTCACGTCGGCGACCAGGCTTTGCAGGATTCCCGCCGCGCGGAAATGCTCCGCCAACCGCCGCGCGCGTGCGGTTTCGCCGCCTTCGAGTTCACCGAATTCGATCGCGCCCCCGGTGCGATGGACGACGCGGCCGGGCGCCTCCAGCTCCGCTCCGACGCGCGAGTTGCCCGCCATTACCGCGCCGCGTCCGAAAATTTCCGCCAGCCGATATTCGTTCTCGACGCCGTTCTGCAACGTCAGAATCACGCCGTCCGGCGCGACGCATCCGACGATTTGCCGCGCCGCCGCCTCGGTATCGTAGGATTTGACGCAAAACAGCACGAGATCGTAGGGCGCGTGCTCGCGCGGCTCGTCCGTCGCGATCACCGGCAGGCTGAAATCGCCCTGATAGCTCTGAAATTCGAGGCCTCGCGCCCGCATCGCCGCGAGATTCGCGCCGCGGGCGCAAAATACGACCTCGTCGCCGGCCTGTTGCAGGCGCGCGCCGAAGTACGCGCCGACCGCGCCCGCGCCCATCACCAGTATTTTCATCGCGCCACTTCCGTTTCCGCGATCGTCGCGCCGGAGAAATAGAAAACGCCGCCGGCGCCTTTGCCGGCGGCGTTCCCCGCGCTTACGCCGTAACGCCTCAGATGCTCAGACGGTAGAGCTCCGCGACGTTGTCGTGCAGAATCGCGTCCTTTTCCGCCGGCGTCAGATTCCTGGTGTGCTCCGCCAGCACCTCCTGAGACCACGGCCAGGTCGAATCGCTATGTGGAAAATCGTTCGCCCACATCATCCGCTTGACGTTGCACAGATCCTTCATCTGGAACGCCACCCAGTCGTCCTGAAAGGTCGTGTAGATATGCTCGCGGAAATACTCGCTGGGCATCTTTTCCAGCTCGCGCCCCTTCATCATCCAGCTCCGATGGCGCTTGTAGGCGTGGTCCATCCGGTACATGTAATGCGGCACCCAGCCCGCGTCGGCCTCGACGCAGACCAGCTTGAGCCCCGGATGGCGCTCGAAGACCCCGCCGAAAATGAACGTGCCGATCAGGTCCTGATTGCCGCGGATGATCCCAAGGAAATTGTTGATGCGCGGTCCGCGGGTTTTCCAGTTGTCCTGCTTGCTGGTCAGGATATGGAAGCTCAGCGGCATCTTCATATCGATCGCCGCTTCCCAGAACGGAGCGTAAACCGGATCGTCGTAGTCCGCCACCTGCGGATTCCCCGGCATCATCACGCCGCGCAGGCCCATTTCCTTCATCTGGCGCAGGTCGTCGATGCCCTCCTCGACCGAGCGCATCGCCGTCTGCCCCAATCCGATCAGGCGGTCCGGATGGGCCGCGCAGTATTCCGCGACCCAGCGGTTGTAGGCGTCGAAACAGGCCTTCTTGTAGTCGTAGTCCGGATGGTTGCAGAGCATCATGCCGACGGTGGGATAGATGATCTCGCAGGCGACGCCGTCGCGCTCCTGATCCGCCATCCGCGCCTCCGGATCCCAGCCGCCGCGATGCAGGTCCTCGAACTTCGCGCCGAACATCTTGAGCTCCGACGCCTCCTGACCCGCCGCCGCCACCAGGCCCATCGGAATCGGCTTGCTCAAGCCCTCGATCACGAAGATGTCGCCGAGCTTGTCGTCATGCACCATGTGCGGCGCCCGATCGCGAAACTTCGGATCGATATGGTCGATGTAGCAGCCCGGCGGCTCGGTGATATGCGAGTCGGCGGAGATGATCGGTTTCTCCATGAAAAATCCTCCGTATGCGGGGTCCGCCGCGTGATGCCTGCTTGCGGCCCCCAGAGTTTGCGCTTCATTCATGAACTAACCAGACTGCGCCGCGCTTTTCAAACAAAATCTTGCCTTCGATCGGCCCGCCGCCTCGCGGCGTGACGCCCGCGCAAACGTTACCGCGAATGGCGTCATGCCCGGACTTGATCCGGGCATCCATGCGCCGCGACCCGCGCGCGGACTTTACCCGCGGCCCGCCGATGCGATAAGCAATACTTATTGACAAATTCACCGCGGCTCCCGCTGACGCCCCCTTCAGGAGCGGCGCGCGGAGGCGAAACCCTTGTATCCCGGCATCGCCGGCGACGGAGAACCATACGATGGACTTCGATCTGAAAATCACGGGCGGCACGATTATCGACGGCACGGGACGTCCCGGCTATGCCGGCGACGTCGCGATCAAGGACGGCAAAATCGCCGCGCTCGGCGACGTCAAGGGCCGCGCCGCCGAAACCATCGACGCGAAAGGCCGCGTCGTCACTCCCGGCTTCGTCGATATTCATACCCATTATGACGCCCAACTGCTCTGGGACCGCATGATGACCATCTCGCCGTGGCATGGCGTGACCACGGTCGTGATGGGCAATTGCGGCTTCACCGTCGCGCCGACCCGCCCGGAACATCGTGGCCTGATCATGCAGACGCTCGAGAAGGTCGAAGGGATGAGCCTCGAGGCGCTCGAAGGCGGCCTTGGCTACGATTGGCCGTTCGAGACCTTCGAGCAGTATCTCGACACGATCGAGCGGCGCGGCACTGCGATCAATTGCGCCGCCCAGATCGGCCACACCGCGCTCCGGCTGTACGTGATGGGCGAGGAGGCGACCGAACGCGCCGCCACCGAAGACGAAATCTCCAGGATGCGCGCGATCGTCAAGCATGCGATCAAGGCTGGCGCCGTCGGCTTCGCGACTTCGAAGGCCGTCACCCACGTCGGCTTCGGCGGCAAGCCCGTTCCCAGCCGCAAGGCCACGCTCGACGAACTCAAGACGCTGATCGGCGCGTTGCGCGAGGCTGGCGGCGGCGTCGTTCAGACCGCCGTCGGGCGCGAGTTGTTCCTCGCCGAGATGGCCGAGATCGCGAAGGAAACCGGCGTGCCGATCACCTGGACCGCGCTGCTCGCCGGGATGACCGGCGGCAACGACGGCCATCGCCGGATGCTCGCGCAATCCGAGGAACTCGCCCGTCAGGGGCTGCCGATCACGCCGCAGGTCGCGTGCCGTCCGCTCAACTTCGAGCTGACCTTCAAGGAGCCCTTCATCTTCGAGGGGATGACCTCGGTGTTCGCGCCGATTTCGGCCGCGCGCGACGTCGAAACCAAAATCCGCGTCTACCAGGACCCCGAATTCCGCGCGAAGTTCAAGGCCAAGGCCGGCCCCGGCGGCGACAGCAAGTATCAGGACCGCTGGGAGCGGGCGTGGATCTCCTGGTGCCCGAGCGATACCACGCTCGAGGAGCGCAACATCGCCGAAGTCGCCCGCGAACGCAACGTCGACCCGATCGATTTCGTGCTCGACCTCTCGATCGCGAACAAACTCGAGGCGCGCTTCCGCTTCGCCATCTTCAATTACGACGAGGGCGAGGTGCTGAACCTGCTCAAATCGCCCAGCACCGTGATCGGCCTGTCCGACGCCGGCGCCCATGCCAGCCAGCTATGCGACGCCTGCTTCTCGACCTACCTGCTCGGCCATTGGGTGCGCGAACGCAACGCCATCCCGCTCGAAAAGGCGGTCTGGATGCTCACGGCGCGGCCGGCGCAGGTATTCCATATCAGCGACCGCGGCCGGCTCGAAGTCGGACTGGCGGGCGACGTTGTGGTGTTCGATCCCGATCGGATTTCGGCGAGCCGCCTGCGTCGCGTCCACGATCTGCCCAAGGGCGCCGACCGGCTGGTCTCGGAAGCGTCGGGTATCGACGCGGTCGTCGTCAACGGCACAACGATTCGGCGCGAGGGTCGCGACATGGTTGCCGCCGACGGTCCGCTGCCGGGCCGGCTGCTGCGCCACGGCCGGGCCGCCTAATCGCGGCCGGTCCAGGATAGCCGCAAGCGTAATCGGCGGGCCGCGTCAGCGGTCCGCCGATTCATTTTCATCCCGCCGCGCCGCGCGCATAGAATCATGGCGCAGCGCCGGAGGCGCCTCTTTTCACGATGACGTTTTCATACTATTCGCTTGCCCCGCTTAATTCGATTCTCAACAGTATCGCGGCCATCCTGCTGATCGCCGGCTTCGTCTTCATCCGGATACGATGGGTGCGGGCGCATCGCGCCTGCATGATCGGCGCGTTCATCGTCTCAGCGATCTTTTTCATCTCCTACGCGACCTATCACTATCAGGTGGGCGACGTGCGCTTTCAGGGGCATGGCGCGGTCCGGCCGGTCTATTTCAGCATCCTGATCTCGCACATCATCCTGGCGGCGACGATCGTGCCGCTCGCGCTGATCACGCTCGGCCGGGCGTTGCGCGGCAACTTCGCGCGCCATCGCAAGATCGCGCGCTGGACCTGGCCGGTCTGGATGTACGTCTCGATTACCGGCGTGGTCGTCTATCTGATGTGCTACCAGCTCTATCCCCCCGGCTATAAAGTCCCACCCTCGTCTTCCGTGGCTGCCACCTCCTCGCGCTAATGCCACGCGCGAAAAGGAGTATGCTGATTTTACTCGCGAACCGAAGTGGCGCTATCCTCAAAAGCACCGACAAGCGAGCGGGCCTATTCGACAGATTCATCGAAACTCTTGTAAATCCAGCAAAACTTGGGACATTAAGTGCTCGAAAGGTCGCAAAAATGGCCGAGGACAAAAAACAAATCGTGACCGTCGGTGGTGTCAACGTTGAGGTGTCACGGATAGAGATCGTAAATCGTATTCATGAAGAACCTAACGAGTACGAGCTTGAAGACGGAAGCATCATCCGTGTAACAAACCCAACGGTTGTCGTGCTACGAATAGAAGGGCAGCAGGATCCTGAGGGTAATCCGGGCTATTACGTGAAAAATGGCACTGCGGTTACAGTTGTTCGCGGCCCTCGCAAGTCGAATTGAATTCAAAATGGCATCAGCCCCAAAAATAATCGCGAGCGAATTGCAAGAGGCGAGGAACGAAGAACCCCGTGGGCTTGCACTTGTCTCGAAACCTGCCGCGGTCCCGACTGCACAAGTTTTGGGTGCTGGAGTTCTTGCCGCCGAAATGACCACATCTTCGAGAGCATTCTGTTTGCCTTGGTCTGGAGCTTGGGTTGGGAACCTACCCGCGCCGATATATGGCGCGGCACTTCTAAAGAATGCGACCGTAAAAGTTGGGCCTTCAGTGAATATAGACGACGATTTTCACGGTTGGCTTTTAGACCAAGCAACTGTATTGCGAAACCGGAACGCTTTTGCCCTTGATTGGGACCACCTAGCTGAAGAATTAGAGGCGATGGCAGCAGCGGATAGACGCGAGTTGCTTGCTCGACTGACGACGCTCTTCGAGCATCTGTTGAAGCTGGCCTATCAGCCAGAAGAAGTCCCAAAACGTGGCCGAGGTTGGAAAGCTACCCTTGTGCGAACTCGAAACGAGATTCGACGCATCCTTGCTGACAGCCCAGGATTGAAGGGGCGGCTCGTGGAATTCGCAGAGGAGACGTACGCCGACGCCCTTGATATAGTACATCAGTTTGTCGCAGAACTGCCTGATAAAAGTCCTTGGCCTGTCGAACAGGCTTTGAATCGCGATTTTTTTCCTAATAAAGATTTGATCTCTTAAGAATCGGGCAACCGCGGCGGCATACTCCCAAAATAAAGCGGCGGAGCCGGGGTGGCTCCGCCGCCGTGACAGACCAATCGTTCGAGGGCGCGATCAGCCCTTCAGGTAATTCCGCACCGCCTTGATGAACGCCTCCGGCTGCTCGTACATCGGCAGATGGCCCGCCGCCTTGAGCATCTCGGTGCTGGTGGTTTTGATCCGTTTGGCGAACTCGCCCGCGTAGACCGGCGGAATCAGCCGATCCGATTCGCCCCACAACAGCAGCGTCGGCGCGGCGATCCGATGCGCCCGTTTCTTCAGGCCGCGATCCGGAATCGGCCACAGGAACTTCGACGCCATCGCGAGCCGCCGGGTGCGCTCGACGTACATCTCGACCAACTGTTCCTGATCGTCCGGAATCGCCATGAAAAGCTGCGCGATCGGCGACGTCGGATCGTGGAACAGATAGCCGCCCAACTCGCTCAAATCGAGCGCGAAGAAGTCGGGTATCGGATGCTCGTCGATCCAGAAGCCGGCCGAACCCACCAGCACGAGCTTTTTCGCGCGATGGATATCCAGCGCCGCCGTCTCCGCCGCCAGCATCCCGCCCATCGAATGGCCGACGATATGGGCGCTCGGAATCCCCAGCTCGTCCATCAACTGATGGTAGAACAGGGCCGCGTCGACCACGTCCTCGATCAGCTCGCCGCCCGTGCTTTCGCCGTAGCCCGGCAGATGCGGCGCGATGACGCGGAAATCCTTGCCCAATTCCTCGAGGAATGGATCGAAGCCGGTCAGGCCGCCCGCGCCGTGAAGATAGAGCAGCGGCTCGCCGGAGCCGAACTCCCAGGTTTCAACCGAAAATTTACCGTCGCGTATCTGATGCGTCGTCTTCATGCTTACTTCGCGCTCCGGCTTTCATGCGCAGCCGGGCTTGCCGCGTGAGTGGTCTTGCCATTGGTCTCGATACGCCGCAGATCGATCGGCGCGGGCATCGCCCGCTCCGGCTCCGGCAGCGGGTTCGGCGACCATTTGTCCTGGAAATTCGGCCACAGTCCGCGCATGTGCGGCATGACCTCGCGGGCGAACAGTTCCATGCCCGCCCGCACCAACTCGGGAGGCATCGAGCCGATCTGCTGCAGCATCATCAGATGGCCGCAGTTGAGGCTCTTCATTGCCTCGGTCAGCCGCTCGCGGACGGTCTTCGGCGAGCCGGCGATGATATAGCCCTCGTTGACGAAATCCTTCCAGGTCAGGCCCTCGCGGCGCAGCGACGCTTCCTTGCCGACCTGCGCGACGATGCCCGCCCGGATCGTGCTCGGCGTGCGATAGCCCGGCGCGTCGGCAAAGCCGTTATAAACGTGCAGGCAGCGGTTGTAGAAGTAGTCCATGTGAGGCGCGTAGAGCTCTTCGGCCTCTTTGTCGGTGTTCGCCACCGCGATCACCTGGGCGAAGCCGAGGCTGTACGGATTCAGCTCCTTGCCCTTCTTCGCCATCACGTTCCAGTAGCCGTCGGCGACCTTTTTGCCCGCCTTGTAGCCGAAGTACGACAGGAAGCTGTACTGATGGCCGTGGTCGGCGCAGAAATCCCAGGTCTCGACCGAGCCGCCGCCCGGAATCCAGATCGGCGGATGGGGCTGCTGGAGCGGCTTCGGCCACAGGTTGACGTAGCGCAGCTTGGTGTATTTGCCGTTGAAGGCGAAGACGTCCGGCTCTTTCCATGAGCGCAGGATCAGGTCGTGCGCCTCGTAATACTTTTCGCGAATCGTCGCCGGCACTTCGCCATAGCAGAAATTCACGTCCATCGAGGTGCCGACCGGAAAGCCCGCGACCAGCCGCCCGCCGCTGATCACGTCGAGCATCGCGAACTCCTCGGCCACCCGGATCGGCGGATTGTAGAGCGCGATCGAATTGCCCAGCACCACCAGCGCGGCGTTGCGCGTGCGGCGCGAGATCGCGGCCGCCATGATATTCGGCGACGGCATCAGCCCATAGCCGTTCTGGTGATGCTCGTTGACGCCGAGACCGTCGAAGCCCAGACGGTCGGCCAGTTCGAGCTGATCGAGATAGTCGTTATACAGCCGGTGGCCGATCCTGGGGTCGTACAGGTCGCGTGGAATATCCACCCAAACGCTGCGATATTTGTCTTTGAAGCCGTCGGGCAAATAGCGATACGGCATCAGGTGGAACCACGTGAATTTCATAGGGCTTCTCCTTGGGCGTCTCGGCGCCTCGGTTCCGAGGCGCGCATAAAATATATCAGAAAAGACCGGTTTGGAAGCAGTTAATCGTCTGACGCCCGCGCCCCGGACGGTCCGGTCGGCCGGGCTGCCAGACGCAACGGCCGGCCGTCGCCCCGGGGCCGCGAAGCTTGCGGCGGATACGGCGCTGGACGAGCCTCCGCGCCGGGATTACGGCAGCAGGAACGCCTGATGCAGCCCGTGCGGGCTCCTCATCGGACCGGTAGGGCTGAATTTGTTGGTGGCCGGATTGAACAACTCGACGTTGCGCAGCACCGCCGAAGTCGCGGCCGGCCGCGGCGCGCCGAAGCCGCCCGCGACCAGCACTTGACCCTGCTTGGGTCCGCTCGTGAACAGGGTCGCCGTATGGCCGCCGCGCCCGATCGGCATCGTTGGATTGCAAGTGGTATAGCGCGCCTTGCCGGTCCCGCCCACGCAAGTGAAGGTCTGCGCCGTCGGATCGTAGATCTCCGCCGTATCCACGCTGATCCCGAACAATCCCGTGGGCTTTCCCTGGAATATGCTGGCGTCGCCAAAGGAAAAGCCGCCGATCACCACCACCTGGCCATTCAACAGTTGCGTCATCGTATGAAAAGCGCGCGCGTCATTCATCGAATTCGGCGCAATGCTGAAGGTATGCGTCGCCGGGTCGTAGGTCTCGACGGCCGTCGTCGCGAACAGGGCGCCGAACGAGTTGGCGCCGCCGGCAATCAGGACTTGCCCGGTTGCTGGAAGGTACAGGGCCGCGTGCGCGGCCACCGGAGCGAGCATCGCGCCGAAAGTCGGCGTGAACTGATTGGCGGCGGGGTCATAGATGTCCGCCGTGTCGGTCAGGTCGCCGTTGTTATCGACGCCGCCGCCCGCGAGCAGCACGGTTCCGTCGCTCTGGATCAGCGTTGCGGTATGGAACAGCCGCGGCGAGCTCATGTTGTTCGCCGTCGCCGTGGTCGTTCCCGTCGTTGGGTCGAAGACCTCGGCGGTCGCGGTCGGATTGCCGCTGGAATCGGCGCCGCCGGCGATCAGCACCTTGCCGTTTTGCAGCACGGTTGCGGTCGCGCCGAAACGGACCTCAAGCAGCGGCGCGTTGGCGGCGTGAAACTTGCCGGTGCTCGTATCATAGATTTCGAGGTCGTCGATCGCGGCGCCGGTGATATTCAGGCCGACCGTTCGTTTGAAGAACTTGCCGACGCCCGTGAAGCCGCCGCCGATCAGCAATTCCGTATTCGGCACGCCGGCGGTCAACAGCCCGCCGATCGCGAGCGCGGCTGGCTTGAGCGCCGCGCCAGTTGCGCTGAATTTGCCGGTCGCGGGATTGTAGTATTCGGCGATCGCGGTCGATTTATTGAGGGCGCCAATGCCACCCACCACGACCACGTCGCCAGACACCGGTGGCTTGAGTGGTTTCGGCGCCAAATTCGCGGCCGCATCGGCCGTGACCTGCATCGCGACGCTGGGCGAATCGGTGACCCGCGGCGGGTCGCACGCGGCGATCACGAGAACGCCCCAAACGATGAGGATGGATTGAAGCAGGGCAAGCGGGCGCGGCGTCCGAACGGACGTGTCGGCGATAGCCATCGGTTTCCCCGTTCGAAATCGTGTCAGGATTCATCCTGAGTCGCGATTTGAAATAATAACCAATATTATGATGATCGGTATGTCGCTTTTAGACCTTGAAACAAGCTTGATCTAGTTGAATCGTGACATAACGTCAATATATAGGTTGACTGACAACCGGGTGGCATATGCGCAGGTTGCGCGAGCCAAGGCATCGTCTGCGCAAAAAAAAAAACGGGAGCGGCCGTAACCGCTCCCGTCGTCGAGCGTTCAGTCCCGAATCAGCGCATGATCTGCATCAGGCCCGACGGGGAGCTGTACTTGGTGTAATCCTGGTACTCCTTCGGCGCGTCCTGATTGAAGTACGGATCGTGCCCCGCCTTGTCGATGCTCGAGAAGTAGCTGGCATGGTCATTTTGGATGTCCCATGCGCTCGAAACCACCGAATTGGTCACGACGCGGCCGATCTGCGGCACGTCGACCACGTGCGCGGCGCCGCCGCCGTACATCTTCCAAAGCTGCAGATTGCTGTCGTAAATCTCGATCCAGTCGCCGTAGGTGTACGCCTGATCGACGTACATGATGCGGCTGCCGTAGCAATAGCCGGCCGATTCCGACGGCACGCGGCGCACGTCGATGATATCGACGGTGCGCAGCTCGTACGGACCCCAATTGGCCTTCGACCAGCCCAGCGGCATGTCAAAATTGTTCGGGAAGTCGCCGGTCACGTTCGCGTAATCGTTGGCCAGCGCCAGAATCTTGCGCGTGCCGAGATATTTCGCGTTGAACAGCGCCAGCCCGCCGTTGAAGCCCTTGGTGTTGTAATCGTCCTGCACGAAGTCGCTGCCCGCGACCGGCGCGCAACGCGCGCTCACCGCCAGACGCAGCGAACGGCGCAGCGCCGGCACAAAGACGTAGCTGTCCTGCGGCAGTTCGTTGTTCTTGTGGAAGACGATCAGATTGGCGGTGTACTTGGACTGCTCCGGCTCCTCGAGCATAAGCCACTCGGTGTACCAGACGTCGCCGGCCCGCGGCTCGTTCTGAGGTACGCCGGGATCGGTGTTATAGCCGACCTGGCGATAGACGAAGATGATCTTCGAGCAGGAGATGTTGTTGAAGCGGTCCTGAGTGCAGCTATTCGCCATGTTCTGCGGCGTATTCACATACAGATGCGGCAGATAGGCGAACCAGACATTGGCCAGAATCTTGTAGCCTTTGTCCGGCTCCTGCGGATTCGGGAACGGCCGTCCGGCGACATAACCCTGAACGTCATTATGGCCGTTCGGCAGATGGACCACGCGGGTTTGATTGCCGTATTTCTCCGTCGCCTCGACGTAGCCCTTGGGCAGCGGATAAACCTTGGTTTCGCGCACCGGAACCTGGATGTCCGCCGGCATCTTCCAGAAGTACGAACCGGCGAACAGCCCCTGCATCCCCAGCGGCATGAACTCCTTGTACTGCTGCCAGTTCTGCGCGGTGATCGTCGTGCCCGGCGGAATCGTTCCCTGACGCGCGGTGTCCTTGAGCCACTGCTGCATCGGCGCCGGCGGTTGATAGTCCTGCGCGCGCGCGGCCGAGCTGGCCACGCCGAGCGTGAGTGCGGCAAGCATCAGAATTCCGAGCTTTCCCGCCTTACTCATACGTTTCTCTCTCCTTACTGATTTGCCACCCGATTAAATGCCGGGTTGGCTCATTTCCCATCGTTACCGAGGCCGTCGATTGTGCCGCTCAGGGATCGTTCCGGCGCGGCGTCCGCTTCGGCCGCGACGCCAGACGCGCCCGGCACACCACGCCGACAGCGGCGTGAGCGCCGCTCGTCGCTTCCGGATACCCTACCGATGTCGAAGTTTTTTGAAGGAGGATCGGCCCGGAACCAAGCGCCGAAATAAATCTGGACTGCTGTGGAAATTACTTGACGATTAACACCGCGCCGTCAGTTGATTGACTCGCCGCCGCCGTCGCGTCAACGAGATACTACACCTTTCTACAAAACGGTCGCTTGGTCAAGTAAGTAGTTCGCCGCCATTCGTCGTCAATTTTGCGCCCACGCCGCGGCGGGATAGACTTGGATCCGCCGGGACCGGATTCGGGACCGTCGCCGGACGGCGCGGTCCTGGGCGCGACCGGCGGATGACGGAGAGGTTCGTGAAAACGAAATTGCAAGACGACCTGAAGGCCGCGATGAAGAGCGGCGACAAACTCCGCCTGATGACCGTGCGCGGGATTCTGGCGGAAGTGACCCGGCTCGAAAAGGACGTGCGGCGCGAGGCGAATGAAGCCGACGTCATCCAGATAATCAAGCGCGAGCGGGCGCGGCGCGACGAGGCGCTCGAATTCGCCCGCAAGGGTAATCGCGCGGATCTGGTCGAGCAATATGAGGGCGAAGCGAAAATCCTCGACGGTTATCTGCCGGCCGTGATCGGCGCCGACGAGGTGCGCGCCTTCGTCGCCGCGCGAATTGCCGACGGCGTGACCCAAATCGGTCCGCTGATGAAGGCGTTGCGCGACCGTTTCGGCGCCGCGTTGGACGGAAAGATGGCGAGCGAGATCGTCAAGTCCGCACTGGGCGCGAAATAACGCTGGGCTGCGCGCCAACTATCCTGTCTGTGCGCGATAAATCGCGTCAGGGCGCGTTGCGGAAGGATTTCCAGTCCATTTCCGCCCCGGCCCGGAGTGTTTTTCCGGAGCCAGTCTGATAAATTGTCCCAAGATGCGCCCATGGAGGGAAACCGGCTTCGAGCTATGAGACGGAACGATGACCGTCGGGTGGTCGTGACTGGCGTGGGCCTCGTCACGCCCTTGGGCACGGGGGTCGAAAAGAACTGGGAGGCCCTGATGGCGGGGCGGTCGGGAATCGGACCGATCGATCGCTTTGAGTTGGCCGACTTTCCCACGCGAATCGCGGGCGAAGTGCGTGATTTCAACCCGCTCGACTGGATTGAAAAAAAGGACGTCCGCAAGATGGACCTGTTCATCCAGTACGCGATGGGCGCGACCGAGCAGGCGATGCGGCAATCGGGCCTGCCGATCACCGAGGAGAACGCGGATCTGGTCGGCGTGCTGGTCGGGGTTGGAATCGGCGGTCTGCTGACGATCGAGGAAAATCATCTGGTTTTTCTCGATAGCCGGCTCAAGCGGCTCACGCCGTTCTTCATTCCCAAGCTGATTTCGAATCTTGCGCCCGGCCAGATTTCGATTCGTTACGGCGCCCGCGGCGCCAATTTCTCCACCACCAGCGCCTGCGCGTCCGGCAGCCACGCGGTCGGCGAGGCCTACCGGATGATTCGCTCGGGCTATCTCGACGCGGCGATCACCGGCGGGGCCGAGGCCGCGATCACGCCGCTCGGGGTGGGCGGCTTCGCCGCGATGCGCGCGCTGTCAACGCGCAACGATAATCCCCAGGCCGCCAGCCGGCCGTTCGATCGCGAGCGCGACGGTTTCGTGATGGCCGAAGGCGCGGCGACGCTGGTGCTCGAGGAGCGCGCGGCCGCGCTCAAGCGCGGCGCGAAAATCCTCGCCGAGATCGTCGGCTATTTCGCCAACGCCGACGCCTACCATATCACCTCGCCGTCGCCGGACGGGCAGGGCGCCGCGCGCTGCATGCGCCGCTGCCTCGAGGACGGCGAGATCGATCCGGCCGAAGTCGATTATATCAACGCCCACGGCACCTCGACCCCGCCGGGCGATATCGCCGAGTCCCAGGCGATCAAGCGGGTCTTCGGCGAGCACGCGGCGCGGCTGGCGGTCAGCTCGACCAAGTCGATGACCGGGCATGCGCTCGGCGCGGCGGGCGCGATCGAATCGGTTTACACCGTGCTGGCGGTGGCCAACGGGATGTTGCCGCCGACGATCAATTACGAATATCCCGATCCCGAATGCGACCTCGATTACGTGCCGAACCATCCGCGCGCGAAGCGCATCCGGGTCGCCCTCAATAACTCTTTCGGTTTCGGCGGGACCAACACCACGTTGGCCTTCCGGCCCGCGGTTCAGGAATAGCGGACGCAAGCATGGGTTCGAGAATCGTCGCCACCGGGCGCGCCACGCCCCGCACCGTGATCACCAATCATGAGCTGGAGCGGCGGATGGACACCTCGGACGAGTGGATTCGCACGCGCACCGGAATCGCCCAGCGTTACGCCCTGTGCACCGACGAATCGCTGGTCGAGGTGGCCGAGCGCGCCAGTCGCCAGGCGCTCGCACGCGCCGGGATGAAGCCCGAGGATCTCGAGGCGATTATCGTCGGCACGGTCTCGTCCGATTTCGGCTTTCCTTCGTTCGCCTGCCAGTTGCAGCATCGCCTGGGACTCAATTCGATCCCCGCCTTCGACGTCGCCGCCGCCTGCTCGGGCTTTATCTATGCGCTGAGCGTGGCCGACGCGACCATGCGGGCGGGCGAATGGAGCCGCGTGCTGCTGGTCGGCGCCGACGCGCTTTCGACCATGGTCGACTGGAACGATCGTTCGACCGCCGTGCTTTTCGGCGACGGCGCGGGCGCGGTCGTGATGGTGCGGGAGGCGGGACAGCGCGGCGTGCTCGGCAGCATCCTGCGCTCGTCGGGCGAGTACTGGGAACTGCTCTCGGTCCGCAACCGCGGCATCCAGTCGCCGATCGACGCCGAGGCGCGGGCCAATCGCGACGACGCGATCAAAATGAAGGGTCCGGAACTCTTCAAGATCGCCGTCAAGAGCCTTGAGGATATCACCCGCAAGGTGATCGAGCGCGCGGGAGTTTCGCTCGACGATCTGTCCCTGATCATTCCGCATCAGGCGAACCTGCGGATTATCAACGCGGTCGCGCAGCGGCTCGGGCTGGGGGCGGAAAAGGTTTTCACCAACGTCGATCGTTACGGCAACACCTCGGCGGCCTCGGTGCCGATCGCGCTTGACGAGGCGATCGAATCCGGCCGCATCCGCGACAACGACCTGGTGCTGCTCAACGCCTGCGGCGGCGGCCTGACCTGGGGCGCCAATCTGATTCGCTGGTAGCCGCAAGCGCAATCGTGCCATGCGCCCGGCCGGGGTGCGCGCATCCGGCGGCGGCCTGATCTTGGCATCGCCCAATCATCTGACGATCGCGCAACTTCTGCGCCGCCGCCTGCTCGTGATGCTGGGCAAGGGCGGCGTCGGCCGCAGCGCGCTCAGCGCGGCGATCGCCCTGATCGCGGCGCGGCGCGGGCGGCGCACGCTGATTATCGAGGCCGACCCGCAAGCGCCGATCGCGGCGGCGTGGGGCGCTCCGCCGAGTTTCGCGCCGGTCGAACTGGCGGAAAATCTCCGCGCCATGATGCTCGGCGGCCAGGCTTCGCTCGAGCAGTACCTCGGTCTGGTGGTGCCGCGTCCGGTGCTGAGCGCGGTCTTGCGCAGCCGCCTCTACCAATATTTCGTGCATGCCGCGCCGGCCGTGCGCGAGCTTACGATGATGGGCAAGGTTTTCCACGAAATCGAACGGCGCGCGGCGCCGCTCGAACCGTGGGACCTGGTGATCTTCGACGCGCCGGCGAGCGGCCAGGCGCTCAGCATGATCCGGACGCCGTTCGCCGCCGGGGCCGCCTTCGGCGAAAGCGTCGCCGGGCGCGAGGCGCGCAATATCGCCGCCCTGCTGGGCGACGCCGACAAGTGTGCGATGGTCGCGGCGACCACCGCCGAGCCGCTGGCGATCGCGGAGACGCTGGAGCTTGGCCACGCGCTCGAAGCGCTCGGACTCGGACTGGGCGCGGCCTTTTTCAATCGCGCAAGCGTGGCCGACTTCGGCGCGGGCGAACTCCAGCGGATGGCGCGGCTGGCGGCGCGGGATCCGGCGCTCGGCGCGGTCGATGAGCTCGAGGAAATCGCGCGCGGCGCAATTCGCCGGCGCGCGCGCGAGCGGCGGGCGTTGGGTTTATTGCGGCGGCGGCTCGGATGCGGCGTGATCGAGGTCGCCGACCGGCGCGGTCTGGCGGGCGCGCGGCTGTTCGAGGCGCTGGCCGCGCAACTCGCGGACGCC